>NZ_PNDJ01000027.1:0-81901 GCF_005887255.1 Pseudoalteromonas sp. S1609
GCACCTGGGAAGTCGTATTCAGAAAGAAGTTCACGAACTTCCATTTCTACTAGCTCAAGTAGCTCTTCATCATCAACCATGTCACATTTGTTCATGAACACAACGATGTAAGGAACGCCAACTTGGCGAGAAAGTAGGATGTGCTCACGAGTTTGTGGCATAGGGCCATCAGTCGCAGCAACTACTAAGATAGCGCCGTCCATTTGAGCAGCACCAGTGATCATGTTTTTAACATAATCGGCGTGACCAGGACAATCTACGTGTGCGTAGTGACGAGTAGGTGTATCGTACTCAACGTGTGAAGTTGAGATTGTGATACCACGCTCGCGCTCTTCTGGAGCGTTATCGATTGATGCGAAATCTTTAGCAACACCGCCGTATACTTTTGCAAGTACGTTAGTGATTGCTGCAGTTAGTGTAGTTTTACCGTGGTCAACGTGGCCGATTGTACCAACGTTTACGTGCGGTTTTACGCGTTCAAACTTTTCTTTTGCCATCTTAAAAAATTCCTAATAAAGAAATTAAAGCCTGACTCAGTATTGAGCCAGACAAGCTAAAATCATATAACAGCGCGAGCTGAAATTATTGTATCTGCAACCTGCTTAGAGGCTTCAGCGTACTTCAAAAACTCCATAGAGTATGAGGCACGGCCCTGTGTTGCAGATCGTAAAGCAGTCGCATAACCGAACATTTCAGATAGTGGTACCACAGCATTAATTTGCTTAAGGCCACCAAGTGCATCTTCCATGCCTTCGATCATGCCGCGACGACGGTTTAGGTCGCCAACTACATCACCCATGTTTGCTTCAGGAGTGAGTACTTCAACCTTCATTACTGGTTCTAAAAGTGCAGGGTTTGCATCTAGCGCACCTTGCCTCATAGCCAGTGAACCTGCTATTTTAAATGCCATTTCATTCGAATCCACATCATGGAATGAACCATCATATAAAGTCGCTTTAACACCAAGTAATGGGTAGCCTGCCAGTACACCTTGAGCCATTTGCTCTTGGATACCTTTGTCTACCGCAGGGATGTATTCTTTCGGCACTGAGCCACCTACGGTTTCGTTTACGAACTCGTAAATTGGGGCTTCATCATCCGAAATATCCATCGGTTCAAGTTTAAGCCAGACGTGACCATATTGACCACGACCACCTGATTGACGTACAAACTTTCCTTCAACTTCAACAGTTGAACGAATAGCTTCTCGGTATGCAACCTGCGGCTTACCAACGTTACATTCAACACTGAATTCACGTTTCATACGGTCGACAATGATATCAAGGTGAAGTTCACCCATGCCAGAGATAATAGTCTGGCCTGATTCTTCGTCAGTTTGTACGCGGAAAGATGGATCTTCTGCAGCTAGTTTTCCTAGCGCGATACCCATTTTATCCTGGTCAGCGATTGTGCGAGGCTCAACCGCAACAGAGATAACTGGTTCTGGGAACTCCATACGCTCAAGCGTAATAATAGAGTTCGGATCACACAGTGTTTCACCTGTTGTTACGTCTTTGAGACCAATAGCCGCCGCGATATCGCCTGCGTGGACTTCTTTGATCTCTTCACGTGAGTTTGAATGCATCTGAACGATACGACCAAGACGCTCACGCTTACTTTTTACTGGGTTATATACCGCGTCACCCTGTTTAACAGTACCAGAGTAAACACGGAAAAAGGTTAAAGTGCCAACAAACGGGTCTGTTGCAATCTTGAATGCAAGAGCAGCAAACGGCGCTTTATCATCAGCAGGACGCTCTTCCTCAGTACCATTTTCTAAGATACCTTGGATTTGTTTCACTTGTGTTGGTGATGGCATATATTCAACAACGCAATCAAGCACAGCTTGAACACCTTTGTTTTTAAATGCACTACCACACGTCATGGGAACAATTTCGTTCGCTAATGTGCGTTGACGCAAAGCATTTTTAATTTCTGCTTCGCTTAACTCTTCACCTTCTAAGTATTTATCCATTAGTTCTTCAGTAGCTTCAGCAGCGCTTTCAACTAAGTGAGAGCGCCATTCTTCGGCTAATTCCTGAAGTTCTGCCGGTATTGCCTCATAAGAGAAAGTCATACCCTGGTCTTTATCATTCCAGTTAATGGCTTTCATTTTAATAAGGTCAATAACACCTTTAAAGTCGTCTTCAGCGCCAATAGGCAGCTGGACTGGAACAGGCGTTGCTCCAAGACGAGATTTCACCTGGCTTACAACCGTTAAGAAGTCAGCGCCCGTGCGATCCATTTTATTTACGAAGATCATTCTCGGAACTTCGTACTTGTTCGCTTGACGCCAAACTGTCTCAGTTTGCGGCTGTACACCCGATGAAGCACAAAGAACAACTACCGCACCATCTAGTACACGTAAAGAACGCTCTACTTCGATAGTGAAATCTACGTGCCCTGGGGTATCAATAATATTGATGCGATGGTCGTCAAATTGAGCGTCCATCCCTTTCCAGAAACACGTTGTTGCAGCAGAAGTGATTGTGATACCACGCTCTTGTTCCTGCTCCATCCAATCCATAGTTGCAGCGCCATCATGCACTTCACCGATCTTATGAGAAAGACCTGTGTAGAACAGAACACGTTCTGTTGTGGTGGTTTTGCCTGCATCTACGTGAGCACAAATACCGATATTGCGGTAACGCTCAAGTGGAGTTGTACGTGCCATAAAATCCTCTTAAAGGTTAAGGACAGATTACCAACGGTAATGAGCGAATGCTTTATTCGCTTCAGCCATACGGTGAACGTCTTCACGTTTCTTAACCGCAGTGCCTTTGTTATCAGCAGCGTCAACGATTTCTTGAGCTAAACGTAAGCCCATAGATTTTTCGCCACGCTTACGTGCAGCGTCTACTAACCAACGCATACCTAATGCGTTGCGACGTACTGGACGTACTTCAACTGGTACTTGATAAGTTGAACCACCAACACGGCGAGATTTAACCTCTACCTGTGGACGGATGTTATCAAGTGCAGTTTCAAAGATTTCTAGGTGCGACTTGCCTGATTTCTCAGCAGCCACGTCTAGCGCACCATAAACGATTTTTTCAGCAGTAGATTTCTTGCCGTCTAACATTACGATGTTAACGAATTTTGCAAGAAGTTCCGATCCGAACTTAGGATCTGGAAGAATTTTACGTTGACCTATTACGCGTCTTCTAGGCATTTTGTATCTCCGGTTTATTCAGGTTTGTCCTTTTGGAACAATAACCCAAAACAATAATTAATAATATTTAGTGCTTGGCCTTACTAACGGAATACAATTAGCCTTTAGGGCGTTTTGCACCGTATTTAGAACGAGCTTGACGACGGTCGCTTACGCCTGCACAGTCAAGTGCACCACGTACAGTGTGGAAACGCACACCTGGTAAATCTTTAACACGACCACCACGGATTAGGATTACACTGTGCTCTTGAAGGTTATGACCTTCACCACCGATGTATGAAGTTACTTCGAAACCGTTAGTTAAACGTACACGAGCTACTTTACGTAACGCCGAGTTTGGTTTCTTAGGTGTAGTTGTATATACGCGAGTACATACACCACGCTTTTGCGGACACGCTTTAAGCGCAGCTGAGTTACTTTTAGTAACCTTGCTACGACGTGGCTTACGCACTAGCTGGTTAATAGTTGCCATTTAAATAGCTCCTGAAATTAAAATTACTACTGAAAAAAATAAAAAATCCGCCCTTGTTTTACGAGCATGTATTAAACGTGCAAGTAAATGGGTGGCGGAATTTTAATGAGCAAAGATTGACCTGTCAACCTAAACCGCTCGCAAGGCAGTAGATAACTACCTTGCTAAACTCTAATCTATTGATTAGGTTCGGTTTATTGATTTCCAGATAAATCCGCGTTTAAGGCATCAGTCAGTGCTTGAGTCGCCTCTTCTGCACTTACCGTTTGCTCTTCAACAACGTCTTTTTGCTTACGACGAGCCATACGATCTTGATGATACGCAAAACCGGTACCGGCTGGGATCAATCGACCCACAATTACGTTTTCTTTCAGACCGCGTAACTCATCGCTCTTACCATTTACAGCGGCTTCTGTTAGGACACGAGTTGTCTCCTGGAACGAGGCTGCTGAGATGAAAGATTCTGTCGCTAGTGATGCTTTAGTGATACCCATTAACTGGATTTCAAACTTAGCTGGGATCTTACCTTGAGCTTCAAGGTCGCGGTTTGCGATATTAACGCGTGCCACTTCAATTTGCTCACCGGCTAAGAACTCAGTATCACCACCGTCTAGAATGATACATTTACGTAGCATTTGACGAATAATAGTTTCAATGTGCTTATCATTGATCTTAACGCCCTGCAAACGGTAAACCTCTTGCACTTCGTTAACAATGTAGTTAGCAACATGAGTCACACCACGTAGGCGTAAGATGTCATGCGGTGATTCTGGACCATCGGCGATAACTTCACCTTTAGACACTTGCTCACCTTCAAACACGTTAAGTTGACGCCACTTAGGGATCATTTCTTCGTAATGATCGCCTTCAGCTGGAGTAATAACTAAACGTTTCTTACCTTTAGTCTCTTTACCGAAGCTAATCGTACCGGTGATTTCAGCTAAGATAGCTGGATCTTTCGGCTTACGCGCTTCAAATAAGTCGGCTACGCGTGGTAGACCACCCGTGATATCACGAGTTTTCGAACCTTCTTGCGGAATACGTGCTAGTACGTCACCTGGGTTTGCAGTCGCGCCGTCTGTTACTTCAATCGTAGTGAATGAAGGAAGACGTGTTTCTTGCAAGCCACGCTCATCACTTTCAATGATAAGTTTCGGCTCTTTCGCATTCGCTTTAGCAAGATCTTTAACAACTACGCGAGTTAAACCCGTTAGTTCGTCAGTCTGTGCTTCAGTATTTGAATCATCGATATCGCTGAACGATACTTTTGATTTATGCTCAAGAACGATTGGGTGACTATGCGGGTCCCAAGTAGCAACAATGTCGTTACCTTGAACTTCTGCATTGTCTTGCACTGTTAATACCGCACCGTAAGGTACTTTATAACGCTCTTTCTCACGACCATAGCTATCAATGATAGTGATTTCTGTAGAACGAGAGGTAATAACAATCTTACCGTCTGTATTTAATACATACTTAGCGTTGTGAAGTTTTAATGTACCGTTAGTTTTAACTTGTACGTTATTTTCAGCAGACGCTCTTGATGCCGCACCACCGATGTGGAATGTACGCATCGTAAGCTGTGTACCCGGCTCACCGATTGATTGTGCCGCGATAACACCTACTGATTCACCCGCGTTGATGATATGACCACGTGCTAGGTCACGACCATAACACTTAGCACAAACACCAAAGTCGTTATCACAGGTGATAACTGAACGTACACGAACTTCATCAACTGAGTGCTCTTCTAAAAGGTCACACAGTTTTTCGTCAAGCATGATGTTACGTTCTACAAGTACTGTATTAGTACCAGGGATAACAACAGGCTCAGCAACAACACGACCTAGTACACGTTCGCGAAGTGCTTCTACAACGTCACCACCTTCAATAAGCGGTTTCATTGTTAAGCCATCTTCTGTGCCACAATCGTCTTCATTGATTACCAAATCTTGTGCAACGTCTACAAGACGACGCGTTAGGTAACCGGAGTTCGCTGTTTTCAGTGCTGTATCGGCAAGACCTTTACGCGCACCGTGCGTTGAGATGAAGTACTGAAGTACGTTTAGACCTTCACGGAAGTTAGCCGTGATTGGCGTCTCGATGATTGAACCATCTGGACGTGCCATTAGACCACGCATACCTGCTAGCTGACGGATCTGAGCGGCACTACCACGAGCACCTGAGTCGGCCATCATAAACACTGAGTTAAATGACGGTTGCTCTTCTTCTTCACCTTGCGCATTCACTACGGTGTCTTTTGACAAGTTAGCCATCATTTCACGTGATAGATTTTCATTTACACGTGACCAAATATCGATAACTTTGTTGTACTTTTCACCAGCCGTTACAAGACCTGATTGGAATTGTTGGTTGATTTCAGTTACTTCAGCTTCTGCTGCTTCAATGATTGATGCTTTAACTGGTGGGATAACTAAGTCATCGATACCAATTGAAACACCTGACTTCATTGCGTAGTGGAAACCGGTGTACATAACTTGGTCAGCAAACACAACTGTGTCTTTTAAACCAAGACGACGGTAACACTCATTTAGTAAGCTAGAAATTTGCTTTTTACCTAGAGCTTGGTTGATTGACTCAAACGGCATACCTTTAGGTAAAATAAGAGACAGAATTGCACGACCCACTGTAGTATCAATGATTGTAATTGTATCTTCTACAACACCATCTTCATTAGCTACTGATTGGCTAATACGTACTTTCACTTTTGCGTGAAGGTCGGCATTACCACTACGGTATGCTTTTTCTGCTTCTTTAGGATCTTTAAATACGGTGCCTTCGCCTTTGGCGTTAATGCGGTCACGCGTCATGTAATAAAGACCTAATACAACGTCCTGTGAAGGAACGATGATTGGCTCACCATTAGCAGGCGATAAGATGTTGTTTGTAGACATCATTAACGCACGAGCTTCTAGCTGCGCTTCAATTGTTAGCGGTACGTGTACCGCCATTTGGTCACCATCGAAGTCGGCGTTGTAAGCCGCACATACTAATGGATGCAAATGAATCGCTTTACCTTCGATAAGCACAGGTTCAAACGCTTGGATACCCAAACGGTGAAGTGTTGGTGCACGGTTAAGTAATACTGGATGTTCACGAATTACTTCGTCTAGTACATCCCATACTTCCGCTACTTCACGCTCAACCATCTTTTTAGCTGCTTTGATTGTCGTAGCCATGCCGCGACGTTCTAATTTGCCATAGATGAATGGTTTGAAAAGCTCTAATGCCATCTTCTTAGGAAGACCACACTGATGAAGCTTAAGTGTAGGACCAACCGTGATTACAGAACGGCCAGAGTAATCTACACGCTTACCAAGTAAGTTCTGACGGAAACGACCTTGCTTACCTTTGATCATATCAGCAAGCGATTTAAGTGGACGTTTGTTAGAACCTGTAATTGCACGACCACGACGACCGTTATCAAGTAGCGCATCAACCGCTTCTTGTAACATACGTTTTTCGTTGCGTACGATAATATCTGGTGCAGCTAAATCTAGTAGACGCTTAAGACGGTTATTACGGTTAATTACACGACGGTAAAGGTCATTTAGATCAGATGTCGCAAAGCGGCCACCGTCTAGTGGTACTAATGGACGTAAGTCAGGTGGCAATACTGGAAGTACTGTCATGATCATCCACTCAGGGTTATTACCTGATTGGTGGAACGATTCCATTAACTTAAGACGTTTAGTGATCTTTTTACGCTTAGTTTCAGAGTTAATTGTTGGTAACTCTTCACGCATCTCTGCAATTAATTGAGCAAGATCGAGTTCACGAAGCAAGTCTAATACTGCTTCAGCACCCATCTTCGCTTCAAACTCATCGCCGTGCTCTTCAAGTGCATCTAGGTATTCTTCTTCACCTAATAGCTGACCACGCTCAAGCGTTGTCATACCAGGCTCAGTTACTACGAATGATTCGAAGTAAAGAACACGTTCAATATCACGAAGCGTCATATCAAGCATTAAGCCGATACGTGACGGTAATGATTTTAAAAACCATATATGCGCAACTGGACTTGCCAGTTCTATATGACCCATACGGTCACGACGCACTTTAGTGAGTGTTACTTCAACGCCACACTTTTCACAGATCACACCACGGTGTTTAAGGCGTTTATATTTACCACATAAACACTCATAATCTTTCACTGGGCCGAAAATACGGGCACAGAATAAGCCATCGCGCTCAGGCTTGAAAGTACGGTAGTTAATAGTCTCAGGTTTCTTTACTTCACCATATGACCATGAACGAACCATGTCTGGTGAAGCAAGACCAATGCGAATTGCATCGAATTCTTCGGTCTTATTTTGTTGCTTCAGAAACTTAAGTAAGTCTTTCACCTTAGCTCTCCTGTCGGAGTTAATCTTGAGGACGGATGTTCTCGTCCCTACATTCTATTCAGCCATAACAGATGCTGCAGCGTTCACTGCAGCATCTAATTGGCTTAATTTTCTTCCAACTCGATGTTGATACCCAGTGAGCGGATTTCTTTCAACAATACGTTGAACGATTCTGGCATACCTGGTTCCATTTTATGGTTACCATCAACGATGTTTTTATACATCTTAGTACGACCGTTCACGTCATCCGATTTCACTGTTAGCATTTCTTGTAGAGTGTAAGCAGCACCGTAAGCTTCAAGTGCCCATACTTCCATCTCACCAAAACGCTGGCCACCGAACTGTGCTTTACCACCCAGCGGCTGCTGAGTAACAAGGCTGTAAGAACCAGTAGAACGCGCGTGCATCTTATCATCAACCAAGTGGTTAAGTTTAAGCATGTACATGTAACCTACAGTTACTTGACGTTCAAACTGATCGCCAGTACGGCCATCATAAAGTGTAACCTGACCACTTCTAGGGTAGCCGCCTAGCTCTAGCATGTCTTTGATTTCGTCTTCTTTCGCGCCATCAAATGCAGGAGTAGCAATCGGTAAACCACCTTTCAAGTTTTCAGCTAAACGACGAATTTCGTCATCAGAGAAACTAGCGATATCCACAACCTGACGAGATTCACCGATCTCATAAGCTTGTTTGATGAATTCACGTAGCTCATGAAGCTCGCGTTGCTCTTTCATCATTTCTTCTAAGCGCTCACCAATACCGCGTGCAGCTAGACCCATATGCGTTTCAAGGATCTGACCGATGTTCATTCGCGATGGTACACCTAGTGGATTTAGTACGATATCTACCGTACGACCTTTGTCATCGTATGGCATATCTTCTACTGGTACGATAGTCGAGATAACACCTTTGTTACCGTGACGACCCGCCATTTTATCACCCGGTTGGATACGACGTTTAACAGCTAAGTATACTTTAACAATTTTAAGTACACCTGGTGCTAAGTCATCACCTTGAGTAATTTTACGACGTTTGTTTTCAAACTTCTTATCGTATTCAGCTTTAAGCTCATCGTACTGTGCAGCTAGTTGCTCAAGTTCAGCTTGCTTGTCTTCTTCAGCAAGGCTTTGAGTTAGTAACTTTTCAGCATTCAGTGACGTTAAGTTGTCTTCATCGAAGCCAGCTGCCACAAGTAACTTGCGAGCACGCTCTAAAACACCAGCTTCTAGAATACGGAACTCTTCGTTGAAGTCTTTCTTCGCTTCGCGAAGCTGCATGTCTTCAACTTCTAACGCACGCTTATCTTTTTCAACACCATCACGGGTGAAAACTTGTACGTCGATTACAGTACCAGTTACAGAGTTAGGTACACGTAAAGAGCTGTCTTTAACGTCAGACGCTTTTTCACCGAAGATAGCACGTAGTAGCTTCTCTTCTGGTGTTAATTGCGTTTCGCCTTTCGGAGTCACTTTACCTACTAGGATATCGCCGCCTTTAACTTCAGCACCAATATATACAACGCCTGATTCATCAAGCTTGCCTAGTGCAGATTCACCCACGTTCGGGATATCTGCTGTGATCTCTTCTGAGCCTAATTTAGTATCACGGGCGATACACTGTAGTTCTTGAATGTGGATAGTCGTTAGACGATCTTCTTCAACTACGCGCTCTGATAGTAAGATTGAATCCTCGAAGTTGTAACCGTTCCATGGCATAAATGCCACGCGAAGGTTTTGACCAAGGGCTAAGTCACCTAAGTCAGTCGAAGGACCATCTGCTAACACATCGCCACGAGTAACCGGTTCACCAACCATACAAGTCGGCTTTTGGTTAATACATGTATTTTGGTTAGAACGTGTGTACTTGGTTAAGTTGTAGATGTCGATGCCCGCTTCACCAGGGATGCGCTCTTCTTCATGTACATTAACAACGATGCGACTTGCGTCGGCATACATTACTTCACCACCACGTTTAGCAACAATCGTTACACCAGAATCTTTTGCTAGTGTTAACTCAATACCTGTACCTACTAACGGTTTGTCCGCTTTCAATGTTGGTACTGCTTGACGTTGCATGTTTGAACCCATCAATGCACGGTTAGCATCATCGTGTTCTAGGAACGGGATAAGTGCTGCCGCTACAGAGATCACCTGTTGTGGTGATACATCCATATATTGCTGGTCCATGCGACCCATAAAGGTTGATTCACCTTTGTGACGACATGGAATAAGTTCATCTACAAACTCATTGGTTTCAGTTAAGTTTGAGTTCGCCTGTGCGATAACAAACTGACCTTCTTCAATGGCTGATAGGTAATCAACTTCATCAGTTACTACACCGTCTACCACTTTGCGGTAAGGTGTTTCTAAGAAACCGTAGTCATTGGTACGTGCATACGTAGACAATGAGTTAATTAGACCGATGTTTGGACCCTCAGGAGTCTCGATTGGACATACGCGACCGTAGTGAGTTACGTGAACGTCACGTACTTCAAAGCCAGCGCGCTCACGAGTTAGACCGCCCGGACCTAATGCAGAAATACGACGCTTATGCGTTACTTCTGATAGCGGGTTATTTTGGTCCATAAACTGTGATAACTGAGACGAGCCGAAGAACTCTTTAACCGCTGCCGAAATAGGCTTAGCGTTAATAAGATCTTGTGGCATTACCGCATCAAGGTCACCTAAGCTTAAACGCTCACGTACAGCACGTTCTACACGTACTAAACCTACACGGAATTGATTCTCAGCCATTTCGCCAACACTACGTATACGACGGTTGCCTAAGTGGTCTATATCATCAACATCGCCAACACCGTTACGAATAGCAATCAATACTTTCATAACCGCTACGATGTCTTCTTTGCTTAATGTGCCAGGGCCTGTGTCTGAATCGTAACCAACACGGCTATTGAACTTCATACGACCTACTGTTGATAAGTCATAGCGTTCTTCTGAGAAGAATAAGTTCTCAAATAAGGCTTCAGCCGCGTCTTTCGTCGGTGGCTCGCCTGGGCGCATCATGCGATAAATTTCTACTAGTGCTTCTAAACGGTTGCTTGACGAGTCAATATTCAACGTATTTGACATGTAAGCGCCGCTGTCCACTTCATTGATGTATAGTGTATCAATGGTCGTGTGACCGGCTTTAACCAATTCAGCCATCATTTCAAGCGTTAGCTCGTCATTTGCAGTAGCAATGATTTCACCTGTTGACTCATCAACATAGTTCTTCGCTAATACACGGCCAATGATGTACTCATGTGGTACTTCTAATTGCTTAATGCCTTTTTTCTCGATGCTCTTGATGTGGCGAGCCGTAACACGACGACCGCTTTCAACAAGGACTTCACCGTCTTCGCTCTTGATATCAAAAGCGGCAGTTTCACCACGTAAACGTGAAGGCACAAGTTCCATAAGAACCTTACCGTCAGCGATTTCAAACGCAGTTGTATCGAAGAAGATATCTAGGATTTCTTCACTCGTGTACTCAAGTGCACGTAAGATGATAGACGCCGGTAATTTACGACGACGGTCAATACGGACATATAAGTTATCTTTTGCATCAAATTCGAAGTCTAACCATGAACCACGGTAAGGAATTACACGTGCGTTATAAAGCACTTTACCTGACGAGTGAGTTTTACCGCGGTCGTTATCAAAGAATACACCAGGGCTACGGTGTAGCTGAGAAACGATAACACGCTCTGTACCATTGATTACAAAAGTACCGGTATCGGTCATGAGCGGAATTTCGCCCATGTAAACTTCTTGCTCTTTAATGTCTTTAACTGTGCCTGGAGCTTCTTTGTCCATTACTACAAGACGCAGTTTCACGCGAAGTGGAGCAGAATAAGTCACACCGCGAATTTGACATTCTTTTACATCGAATACTGGCTCACCAATACGATAACTTACGTATTGAAGCTCAGAATTTCCCGAGTAGCTTTTAATAGGGAACACAGAACGGAAGGCAGCTTCCAAACCATGATCGCCATCAGCGTCCGGGACTAAGAATTTTTTAAACGATTCTAACTGCGTCGACAGTAAGAAAGGTATATCCAAAACTTGTGGACGTTTACCAAAATCCTTACGGATACGTTTCTTTTCAGAATAAGAGTAAGCCATGGGGTTCCTCAGCTTGCTGATCTTTGACCCGACCTGTTCTTGTAAGAACAGACTTAACTGGCATCTATGCCAAGATGTACAACATTAACTGTTGTTCCAACTTAATCCCACTTCAACACTAGCAAACTATAAAGCGTTGAAATTAAAGAATAAATCAGATTTTATTTGCGATATAAGAATAGTCGCTCTATAGCGCAAAAAGGCCGGTGATTAAATAATCACCAGCCCTTGCCTGATTTCTCAGGCAGCGAACCTAGCAAAAGCTAGATTACTTAACCTCAACTTCAGCACCAGCTTCTGTAAGGTCTTTAGCAAGAGCTTCAGCTTCTTCCTTAGAGATACCTTCTTTAACTGGAGTTGGAGCAGCTTCAACTAGAGCTTTAGCTTCTTTTAAGCCAAGACCAGTTGCGCCACGTACAGCTTTGATTGCCGCAACTTTATTAGCGCCAGCGCCAGTAAGGATTACGTCAAATTCTGTTTTCTCTTCAGCAGCTTCAGCAGCAGGACCTGCTACCATAGCAGCTGCAGCAGTTACGCCGAATTTTTCTTCCATTGCTTCAACTAGAGCAACAACGTCCATTACTGACATTTCAGCAATTGCGTCAAGGATTTGGTCTTTAGTTACAGACATTACAAATTTCCTAATAATTAACGGACTCTAAGGTCCAAATAAATTTACACCGAAAGGGATTAAACAGCTTAAAATTAAGCAGCTTGCTCTTCTTTCTGTACACGTACTGCTTCAATTGTTTTACACAATTTACCAGCAGACGCTTCTTTCATAGCGCTCATTAAGCGTGCAACAGCTTCGTCGTATGTAGGTAGAGTTGCAAGCATAGCTGCATCTACTACATTACCTTCAAAAGCGGCCGTTTTAAGCTCAAATTTCTCATTCTTTTTCGCGAAGTCTGAAAAGATACGCGCAGCAGCACCTGGGTGCTCTGATGAGAAAGCGATTAAGCTTGGACCAACAAATGAATCAGATAGGCATTCAAAGTCTGTTCCTTCAAGAGCACGTTTAGCTAGAGTGTTACGGACAACTTTCATCCAAACACCCGCTTCGCGAGCTTCTTTACGAAGGGCAGTGATTGCACCAACTGTTACACCACGAGAATCTGCAACTACTGCAGATAGAGCACCAGTGGCTGCTTCGTTGACTTCAGCAACAATTGCCTTTTTGCCTTGAAGATTTAAAGCCATGGGTGTTACTCCTGGTTTAATGGGTTACCGTACATCGGCTTCCCTGTTTTACTCTTCCCCACCAATAAAGGTGGAGATGCTTTTTACGGCGAGAGCCAGAAGATTAGGAAAAATCTATCTGGGGATTCACACCGTCTACGTAGGTAATATTAAGGCCGAAGCCGCCTACGGTCTTGGACGGAAGCCCAATTTATCGCGTTGCCCGAAGGCGCTTCGAAATTATGGACTTCAACCCGAATTCTTTACTTTGCGATTAACTAAATTAATCAGCAAAATGGCGCAAAATTATAGTACAAATTTCACGCCATGTAAACACTCAATTAAGCAACAACTGTGCTTAAAGTGCCTTGGTCAACAGAAACACCTGCGCCCATTGTTGTAGAGATAGTTACTTTCTTCAAGTAAACACCTTTAGCTTGAGAAGGTTTAGCCTTCTTAAGCGCAACAATTAGAGCTTCAAGGTTTTGTTGTAACTGCTCAGCAGTGAAATCAACCTTACCAATAGTAGTATGGATGATACCATTTTTGTCATTGCGGTAACGCACTTGACCTGCTTTCGCATTTTTAACTGCTTCTGCAACGTTAGGTGTTACAGTACCAGTTTTAGGGTTCGGCATTAGACCACGTGGGCCTAAGATTTGACCTAGTTGACCAACAACACGCATAGCGTCTGGTGATGCAACAACAACGTCAAAATTCATCTCGCCTTTCTTAACTAGGTCAGCAAGATCTTCCATGCCTACTAATTCAGCACCGGCTTCTTTTGCAGCTTCTGCATTAGCGCCTTGAGTGAATACAGCAACACGAACGTCACGACCAGTACCGTTAGGTAGTACAGTAGCACCACGAACGTTTTGATCAGATTTACGAGCATCGATACCAAGGTTAACAGCAACGTCAACACTTTCTACGAATTTAGCTGTCGCTAGTTCTTTTAAAAGAGCAACTGCTTCGTTAATTTCGTAATCTTTAGTTACTTCCACTTTTTCGCGGATAGTACGCATACGTTTAGTTAATTTAGCCATTATCTTAGTCCTCTACGTTCAAGCCCATCGCACGCGCAGAACCTGCGATAGTGCGAACCGCAGCTTCTAAATCAGAAGCTGTAAGGTCTGGTTTCTTTGTCTCAACGATTTCTTCAAGTTGAGCACGAGTTACTGTGCCTACTTTTTCAGTGTTAGGACGGCCTGAACCAGATTTGATACCAGCAGCTTTCTTAAGTAAGTAAGCAGCAGGTGGCGTTTTCATGTCGAACGTAAATGAACGGTCGCCGTAAACAGAGATCACTACAGGAACTGGAGCGCCTTTTTCGATAGATTCTGTACGTGCGTTGAACGCTTTACAGAATTCCATGATGTTTACACCGTGTTGACCTAGTGCTGGACCTACTGGAGGACTAGGGTTAGCCATACCAGCAGCAACTTGTAGCTTGATTAGAGCTTCAACTTTCTTAGCCATTATAAATACCTCATTAGGTGGGTCTTAGCCTTGTGCGCGCGAGGACGCGTACTCTAGCGGCTTCCCAGTTTAAAAATTGGTTTCTCACTTTTTAGTAAACAGTTAAACAAACGTTTTCCCTGAATACAAAAAGGCCGCTGATTATAAGTTAATCAGCGGCCTTTTTCAAGCTTCGTGCCAAAAATTTAAAAGTTTTTAACGCGACGCTTTAAATCAATTACTTATCTTGTTCAACTTGACCAAATTCAAGTTCAACTGGCGTAGAACGACCAAAAATAAGTACCGACACTTTAACGCGGCTCTTTTCGTAGTCAACTTCTTCAACCACACCACTAAAGTCTGCAAATGGACCATCAGTAACACGAACCACTTCACCCGGCTCAAATAATGTTGCTGGTTTAGGCGCTTCTGCGTTCTCTTGTAGACGGTTAAGAATACGATCAGCTTCTTTGGTGCTAATAGGTGCTGGACGGTCTGATGTGCCACCAATAAAGCCCATAACACGTTCAGTGCTATTTACTAAGTGCCAGCTTGCATCATTCATATCCATTTGTACTAGTACGTAACCTGGGAAGAATTTACGCTCAGATTTACGCTTTTGACCAGCACGCATCTCTACGACTTCTTCAGTAGGAACTAATACTTCACCAAAGCTATCTTCTAGACCTTTGATTTTAATATGCTCTAATAATGTTTGAGCAACACGCTTCTCATAACCTGAGAAAGCCTGTACTACGTACCAACGTAGTTTCTTTTCGTTATTCTCATCCGACATGGGATCAGATCTCCAATCCAGTTAAAAAGCCTACAGCGCGGAATAAAATGCCATCTAATCCCCAAAGGATTAATGCCATAATCACTGTTGCAACCATTACAATTAATGTCGTGTGCGTTGTTTCTTGACGCGTCGGCCAAACTACCTTGCGTACTTCGATACGCGCTTCTTTTGCAAAAGCAAGGAATGTACGTCCCTTGAAAGTTTGCGAAGCAATAGCTAAACCCGCAGCTATCGCAACCACAACGCCAATAGCACGTAGTAATACAGACTGATCTGCAAACATATGGTTACCAACGACTGCGCCTGCAAGTAGCGCAATTGCTACTAACCACTTTACTGACTCCATCCCACTCGATGGTGTTTCTATATTCGTGCTCATAATATTATTACCTTAACTACAGACACAACAACCCTGCACGTCGACAGGGTTAATCCATTAAAATCTAAACTTAAAAACAAGCTTACTTAAACCGATTTTTAGTTCTAGACTTTACTCACTTTGTAAAAAATTGGCAGGGGCGGAGAGATTCGAACTCCCAACCGTCGGTTTTGGAGACCGCTGTTCTACCAATTGGAACTACGCCCCTGCAAAGTGGATGCCTATTATACTTACGCAATTCATTAACACAAGAGTAAAAAGATCCCCATAACTTAAAATCTCACTAACGGCTGTAAAAATCAAACTTAACATTATTAAAAAAGCAGTTTATGATTGTTTCAATTTTAGGAATACTGTTCGCACAAGGAAGCCAGTGCCTTTACTTCAAACCCTATTCAAAACCCTCATTTTAAGTATTTTTTGCTTGTTTCATAGCATGCTTATTGCCCGCCCTATTCACTTAGATACATATTCGAGTGAGCAAGGATTATCGCAAAACTCGATTACATGCAGCATCACTGATGAACAAGGGTTTCATTGGTTTGCCACACAAGGCGGTCTTAATCGCTTTGATGGTTATGAGTTTAAACGCTTCAAGTCTCACCCTACTGAGGCTAGTATTTCAGGAAACTGGGTCACCGATTGCCTTGCTGGCGGCCCTCATGCTATCTGGTTTTCTACAGCCAGTAATGGTTTAAACTTACTTGATACTCAAACCGGTCAATTTAAGGTTTTTAATACGCAAACTGAGTTGGCGATTACTGATAACCGTATATGGTCACTGGCGTCAGATAACCTAAATAATATTTGGTTAGGCCATGAACATGGAAAGTTAACACGATTAAATATAGTCAATAATGAAGTTGAGTCATTTAGCTATAATAGCCCCGAGCAAGCTAATACCGTAATACAAGATATCGTAATAGATGCTCAACAGAATATCTGGTTAGCGACCAACGAGGGATTAATTAAATTTAACCCAGAGCTAAAAACGTTTAAACACATAGCAAAGAGCCATAAGAATTTATGGCGGTTACACTTAAATACACAAGGGCAGCTATTACTAGCAAGCAAACAAGGCCTTAGCCTATTTATTCCAACAACAGAGGCTTTTGCGGAGTTTGCTCAATTTACAGATGTATGGATCACCGATATATTAATTGACGACACCGATACCTTGTGGCTTACAAGTTATGGAAAAGGTTTATTTTACAAAACAGAGCAAAGTACATCTAAAAATAACTTTGAGCACATACCGCACAATAAACAGCAACTAAATGGGCTTGTTAATGATTACCTTTTGTCAGTCTATCAAGACCAGTTCGGTATCATTTGGATTGGTACTGATGGCTATGGCTTGCAACGTTATGATAAAAAGCAAAATCAATTTTCGCATCAACAGCATTTGAGCGATGATGAGACTACTATTAGTCATAATTTTGTTCGCGCTCTACTTAAAGATTCACAAGGTCGGTTATGGGTTGGTACGCGTGATGGCTTAAACAAACAAACCGACACTGGCTTTAAGCGCTATAAAGTTAACTCAAAATTGCAAAGCGGCCTTACTAATAATAATGTATTTAGCCTGCATGAAGATAACCAACAGCGACTTTGGGTTGGTACCTATGGCGGTGGGTTACTGCAATACAATCCAGCTGAAGATAATTTTATTGCCTATACAATGCAAAGCCATCAGCTTAGTAGCGATCGAGTTTATGCGATAACGAGCGATCCTAAAGGTAATTTATGGCTAGGTAGTAACCAAGGTTTAACACGCTTTAATCCCGACACTTTAGAGGTTCAACATTACAAGCACGACGATTCAACTAATAGTCTTGCTAACAATACCGTGTTTACTCTGCTTTTTGATCAAAATACAAACGGATTATGGGTCGGGACGCGTGCAGGTTTAAATTATCTAAGCATGGCCGATGAATCATTTACCCATTACCCCGCAAATAACGAACCGAAAACTGGTTTAAGCCATAATATGGTCACTTCCTTGCACCTGCAAAATAACGATACTTTATGGGTTGGTACCTTTGGTGGTTTAAACCGCCTTGATAAAAAAACACAAAAGATCACTTACACTACCGAACATAATGGATTACTGAACGATAATATTTTTGCTATTAAAGATGATAGTAAAGGCCACTTATGGCTAAGCAGTAACCAAGGGCTCACTCGCTATAATCCCACGAATCAAGCTATGCAGCATTTTTTACCTCGTGACGGCGTGCAGCATAATTCGTTTATTTTAGGTGCCGCTTTTCAAGCAGCTGATGGCGAGCTATTTTTTGGCGGAATCAATGGCTTTAATCAGTTTTACCCTAGTAAACTGCTATTGAGTACTTCAGCCCCAACCCCAGTATTAACTGAGCTATTAATTTATAACCAAGCAAGTTCAACAAAAAACTATCTAACAGATCAAAAACAGCCAGCAAAACTAATAAATCATACTAAACAACTCTCTTTTCCAACTAGCCAAGGGGTCATTGGCTTTAAATATTCCGCCGTTAATAATGCCTCATCTGCTAATCAATACCAGTATGCTTACAAGCTAAGTGGTTTAGATAAGCAATTTATCTATACAGATGCAAGCCAACGACAAGTTAACTATTCACAGCTAAGTGCAGGTAATTATCAATTACAATTAAAAGTTAGCGATCAATACGGGCAATGGAGCAAAGTTCACACTATGCTAAAGCTGACAGTAACGCCTCCTTGGTGGCAAACGAAATTGGCGTATGCGGCTTATTTTATAATAGCTTTGATTATTACATGGTTAATTTTAGCGTCACGCTATCGAGCTAAAACCGCAGAGCAACTCATTCAACAAGAAAGAAAGCTTACTCAACTAAAGACCCAATTTTTAGATAATATTAGCCATGAACTTAAAACGCCACTGAGCTTAATTTTAGCGCCAGTAGAAAACTTACAACAGCAACAACTCGGTGCTCAAGCGCAACATCAAGTTTCTATAATTAAACGCAACGGGCACCGTCTGCTTAATTTGATTAATGAGCTATTACAGCTCAGCCAGCGCCCAAGTGCGACTATAGAGTATGTATCTGCTTATTCTATAAGCCCTTTTATAGAACAAATAGTAGACGACTTCGCTATTTTGTTTGCTCAAAAAAATATTAGTTTTTCCTTTAAAGACACCACGCAACAGCCTAATTATATAAATTTAGAAACTAAGCATACTTTATCTATTATTGATAATTTATTGACCAATGCACTTAAATACACCCCATCAGATGGAACCGTTAACCTAACGCTTTCTAACACAAACAATAATGTTGTTATAACGGTATCTGATACTGGTATTGGTATCGAAGAACACCAGCAAGCGCTTATTTTTGAACGTTTTACTCGTGTTGCAACACACAACCAAACAGGCAGTGGTATAGGTCTCGCGCTGGTTAAGCAGCTTGTAGAGCAATACGGTGGGCAAATTTCATTAGTTAGTAAAATCAACAAGGGAAGTTGCTTCACAGTCACTTTGCCATTGTGTGAATCAGATAACTTATTAACGGATAAACAATTATCGTCCTCTCAAACTATGCCGCTAAAAAACAACAAAAAGCTACTCATTGTTGAAGATAACGAAGAAATGCGTGAGTTACTGGTTTCATTGTTTAGTGATAACTACACCTGTCTTAGCGCTAATAATGGAGAAGAAGGGCTTTTACTGTGCCAAACTCAAATGCCCGATTTGGTACTCAGTGACGTGATGATGCCAACGATGGATGGATATCAGCTTCTAAGCGCTATTCGCTCAGACATTTCAATAAACCACATTCCTGTTTTATTACTCTCTGCCAAAGCAGACAGTCGCAGCAGAATAAAAGGACTTGATTTACTGGCCGATGACTACCTGTGTAAACCCTTTGAAGCATCATTATTAAAGAGTCGGATTCATGGCCTATTAGGTATTCGTGATGCGTTAAATAAACACTTAGTTAAACAGTTATCAGCTCAAGCACATGCTGTGACCTTAGATGCGCAAATAGAGCAGAATAAAGATTACACGTTTACTGAACGCTTAAAAACAATCTTGCGCGAAAATTATCAAAATGAACTGTTTAGCGTCGAAGAGTTTGCCAGCGCAATGTGTTTGAGCCCTCGCGCACTACAATTAAAAATGAAAGCTCTTTTTGACGTTACACCCAGTGATTACATTCGCAATACCCGTCTAGAATATGCAGCAAAATTATTAGCTGATAGCGACTTAACTATAGGTTTAGTTGCAGATAACACCGGCTTTAGTTCTCAAAGTTACTTTGCTCGTTGCTTTAAAGCCAAATATACAGTGACACCTAAACAATATAGAGAAGCACAAACATGTAAAAGTAATTAGCTTCGCATCTGTACTCAAAGCTTTCGCCTGAGTACTATTTTTAAGCTACTGATTTATTTAAATTAACCTTAATTAGCCATTGCTAAAAAATAACTACAAATGTAATTAAGCAGATAAATTAAGGAAAATACTATGCTCTCATCAATACAAAAAACGCTACTTGCCACAGCATTAATAACGAGCTTAAGCGCATGTCAAAGCACTTCAACCAATGTCACTTCAAATAAAAATTCACCTGACATTAATGAAGTAAGTAAACAAAAATACAATGGTCCTAAAGCACGTATCGCCGTGGCACGTTTCACTGATAAGTCAAATAACTCAAGATGGTGGCGAAAAGAAATTGGTGAAGGTATGGCAGATCAACTTACCACCGCCCTTGTTGGCACTAATCGCTTTATTGTATTAGAACGCCAAGCACTAGACGCTGTGCTTTCGGAGCAAGATTTAGCAGTATCGGGCAGAGTGAGTGCACAATCGGGTGCAGCGTATGGCGAAATTGAAGGCGCTGAGATTGTAGTCGTTGCAGCGGTTACTGAGTTTGATGATGACAGTTCAGGTGCAAGTGTTGGTTCGGGCGGTTTTATTGGTGATGTGTTTAGCTCTGTTTCAGCTGGCTTTTCTGGATCGCATATGGCTATTGACCTAAGGTTAATTGATACGCGCACTTCACGTATTTTAGCTGCAACTAGTGTTGAAGGCGGTAGTAAAGATTTTAACTTTACCAGCGCAGCAACAAACTTTGGTGGCGCACTGGTTGGAGGGAGTCTTAATGGTTGGTCAGATACACCAAAAGAAAAAGCACTACGTGAAGTAATAATTAAAGCCGTTGAGTTTTTAGAAACTAAAATCCCAGACACCTATTATCGCTATAACCAAAACAACACGCTTGCTGCAGGCTATACAGCACCACCACCGCCAAAGGTCGCTAGTAAAAAAGCAGCACCTGCTGCTGTCGCTGTCGATGTGCCGAATCATAGAATGCCACATTATGAAAAAATGGACTTAGCAATGTCTCGTATGAACTTGGTTTGCTTAGGCTATTTAAAAAACCAACCTGATTATGAAGAATTTGAGACTGAAGACGTAAAATACGACCGTCAAACTGTATTAGCACTACGCGAATATCAACAAGAAAAGAGCTTAAAAGTAACAGGCCTTGCCGATGAAACAACAAAGAAATCTTTAGATGACACAAAATGTTTAGCTAAAACTCAAAAATCAGGGCTTGAAAGCTTAGGCAGCATGTTTCAATTTAACTAAGCAACCAACACAATTCATTTAAATCAAAAAAAGCGGCTATCCCCTAGCCGCTTTTAATCTACTCGTAATAACTCACCGCGATAAAAATCACACAGTAACCATATTTGCTCAAATTGATGGGTATTTGGAAAAACTATTGTTTTTATTGCCGCTTCAAAGTCGCTCTTATGCCAAATAGTGCTAGCGTTACGAATTAGCAACCAGGTACGTTTTGAGTAATAACGCTTAGTCGCTTTTTGTTTAAGCAATCGTCCTAATGCTGATTGCAGTCGGTTTTCACTGGGCTGTTGTGCCATGTCAGCTAAATCACGTTGCATATGTATTGATAATGGCCGACCTAACACGGCCATTGCTTCGGTTTCGCTGGCATATAAATGCGCTACTTCTATATCGAGTTGCTCATTTTCTTGATAACAACTTACATCGGGTCTATTTGGTTTATTATGCCAAATGTGGCGCATATGAATACCGGTTTGCTGCTCATAGCAACGCAAAAACAACTTAGCTGCATCGTGCTCTAGCTGTTGTTTTTCGGCATCACTGCTGCGCTTCATGCAATACCTTATAAACGTCATTTAAAAGCGAGGAAGCGCCAAACCTAAATGTCTCTGGTGCTAAATATTCATGCCCCATAATCTCAGTTGTTAGCTGCAAATAAGCATTGGCATCACCTGTCGTTTTCACACCGCCTGCGGCCTTAAAACCAACTGGTTTTGATGACTTTTTGATGGCATTAAGCATAATTTCAGTTGCTTCAAGCGTGGCGTTAACCGCGACTTTACCGGTGCTGGTTTTTACAAAATCAGCTCCCCCTTGAATAGCAAGCTCGGTTGCTTGAGCGATAAGCGCAGGTGTTTTTAGCTCACCGCTTTCAATAATTACTTTAAGTTTAGCGCGACTACCACATGCTTTTTTACTTTCACTCACGTATTCCAGTACTGTATCGGCTTCGCCTTTTATAAGTGCTTTATAAGGAATGACTAAGTCAATTTCATCAGCCCCACGCTCTATGGCTATTAGTGTTTCATTAAGCACTTCATTAAGTGGCGCATCACCTGTAGGAAAGTTGGTTACTGTGGCCACTTTTACATGACTCAATAGCCGATTAGCGAGCGCTATTTTTGCATCATCTACAAATTCACTAAACACACAAACTGCAGCGGGTATGCCTAATTTAGAATCAATGCTGTTTACTAATGCATTAATACTAGCTTGATTATCATCGGTGTTTAAACTGGTTAAATCCATTAAACTAACAACTAGCATGGCGTTTTGAGTATTATTTGTCATTTTATGCCCATGAAATTTTAAAAACCTTAAACTATATAAGCATCATAGCTTAATCTTGCTATAGCTCATAACCAAACACTATAAGCGCGTTTTTTATACTAAACAGCACTCTATCCCTTACTAAATAAGATTTAGACCTAAAAAACACAGTTTATATAACTTTTGAGTATATCAACTAAGATTTAATTATTTTTTACTTATCAATAGCCGCTATATTCTGCCTTTGTGTTAAACACTTTATTATCTTTTTAGGGGCGTTACTCAGTGCAATATTTACCTATCTTTACCAAACTCGACAACAAGCCAGTATTGGTGGTTGGCGGTGGAGAAGTTGCCTTGCGAAAATGCCGCGCGTTTTTAAAAGCACGTGCTGCAGTAACCTTAGTTGCCCCGTGGTTTTGTGATGAATTAAAAGAACATGCGCACAACAATGAAGTTACTTTAATAGATGCCTATTTTGAAGAGTCACATCTTGATGGCAAAATTTTGATTATTGCCGCCACCGACAATGATGAAGTTAATAATACGGTTTTTGAACTCGCCAATGCACGTAATGTGTTTGTGAACGTGGTGGATGATCAACCTAAATGTACGTTTATTTTTCCCTCTATTGTTGATCGCAACCCAATTACCATTGCGATTTCAAGTGCAGGTACCGCACCGGTATTAGCAAGACGTTTACGTGAAAAGCTCGAAACACTTATTCCACAGCATATTGGCCCTCTCGCCAACTTAGTCGGTGGTTTTCGTCACAAAGTAAAACAACGCTTTAAACACTTCGCCGATCGTCGCCAGTTTTGGGAAGGCGTGTTTGATTCATCAGTAGTGAGTAAAGTCCAAACCGGTGATACCCATGGCGCTGAGCAACAACTAGAGCAAATGCTAGATGCCAAAGTAGAGCCTGAAGGTGAAGTATACGTAGTCGGTGCAGGCCCAGGCGACCCAGAGCTACTCACCCTAAAAGCATTGCAGCTAATGCAACAAGCCGACGTGGTGGTATATGATTACTTGGTTTCTGATGAAATCATGGAATTAGTGCGCCGCGATGCCGATTTAATTTGTGTGGGTAAACGCTTAGGCGATCATAGCGTAGCTCAAGAAGACACTAATCAGATGCTAGTTGATTTAGCGCAACAAGGTAAAAAAGTATGTCGTATTAAAGGCGGCGACCCATTTATTTATGGTCGTGGTGGCGAAGAAGTACAAGTACTGGCAGCCAATAACGTAAATTACCAAATAGTGCCAGGTATAACGGCGGCCGCAGGCTGTAGTGCCTATGCAGGTATTCCTTTAACGCATCGTGATCATGCTCAAGCTATTCAATTTGTTACTGGTCACTGTAAAAAGGAAGGCCAAGAGCTTAATTGGCAGTCGCTTGCACAAAAAAACCAAACACTGGCTATTTATATGGGGGTGATTAAATCGCCGCATATTCAAGCCGAGCTATTAAAACATGGGCGAGAAGCAACAACACCAGTGGCAATTATTGAAAACGGCACACGTAAAAATCAACGCGTAGTTACCGGACAGTTAGACCAATTAGCGCAGCTCATTGAGCAGCATCAAATAATTTCGCCCGCGTTACTCATTATAGGTGAAGTGGCCTCACTACATGACCAATTACACTGGTTTGGTGAAAAAGCGCAGATCAGTAGCTTTGCTCAACCACTGACAGACGTAGCGTAATTTAACAGATTTTAATTTAATCATTTTAGTAGGACGACCAACAATGGCTTTAACTCACCTTCAGCAACTTGAAGCTGAAAGTATCAAAATCATGCGCGAAGTCGCCGCTGAGTTTGAGAACCCAGTTATGCTTTACTCAATCGGTAAAGACTCATCGGTGCTTTTGCATATAGCTCGTAAAGCATTTTACCCTGCGAAGATTCCGTTTCCGTTATTACACGTAGACACCAACTGGAAGTTTCGTGAAATGATTGAGTTTCGCGACCGTTTAGCTAAAGAGTACGGCTTTGATTTAATCGTACACAAAAACCCTGAAGGTATCGAAATGGGTGTAGGCCCGTTCACGCATGGTTCGGGTAAACATACCGATATCATGAAAACCCAAGGATTAAAGCAAGCGCTCAACAAGTACGGTTTTGATGCAGCATTTGGTGGCGCACGTCGTGATGAAGAGAAATCACGGGCTAAAGAGCGTGTTTACTCATTTCGTGATAAACACCATCGCTGGGATCCTAAAAACCAACGTCCTGAGCTTTGGAATACCTATAACAGCCAAGTGAACCCAGGAGAAAGCATTCGTGTATTCCCACTGTCTAACTGGACTGAACTAGATATTTGGCAATACATATATCAAGAAAACATCGAAATGGTGCCACTTTACCTTGCTAAAGAGCGCCCTGTAGTAGAGCGCGATGGTACTTTAATTATGGTTGATGACGATCGCATGCCACTTAATGAAGGTGAAGTACCGCAAATGAAGTCGGTTCGCTTTAGAACATTAGGCTGTTACCCACTAACAGGTGCAGTTGAATCTACCGCCAGCAATCTAACCGAAATTATTGAAGAAATGCTGCTTTCATCGTCATCTGAACGTGAAGGTCGAGTGATTGATCATGATTCAGCAGGCTCTATGGAGAAGAAAAAACGTGAGGGGTACTTCTAATGTCTAACCTAAATAACGATACATTTAATGAAGTAAAAGAAATTGGTATAGACGCTTACCTAGCACGTCAACAAGATAAAAGCTTATTGCGTATGCTGACTTGTGGCAGTGTGGATGACGGTAAATCAACCCTAATTGGCCGCCTACTGCACGATAGTCACCAAATTTATGAAGATCAGCTAGCCGCGCTTCATAAAGATAACGAAAAAGTGGGTAACGCCGGTGAAGATCTTGATTTAGCACTGTTAGTAGATGGCCTACAAGCTGAGCGTGAGCAAGGTATAACAATTGACGTAGCGTACCGCTACTTTTCAACCGCTAAACGTAAGTTTATTATAGCCGACACCCCAGGGCATGAGCAGTATACCCGAAACATGGTTACTGGCGCTTCAACCAGTGATGTTGCCATTATTTTAGTGGATGCGCGCTATGGCGTGCAGGTACAAACTAAGCGTCATAGCTTTATTTGTGACTCATTAGGTATTAAGCAGTTTGTGGTTGCGGTTAACAAAATGGACATTGTTGATTTTGACGAAACGGTTTATGAAAAAATTAAAGCCGATTATTTAAAATTTGCCGAGCAACTTAACGTATCAAATATTAAGTTTGTGCCTATGTCGGCGCTTAAAGGCGATAACGTAGTAACTCGCTCTGCGCACACTCCTTATTACACTGACAAGCCGTTGCTTGAGCTGTTAGAAGATTCACCAGCCGCTGAAATCGACACTGGTTTTGAAGCGCGTCTTCCGGTGCAATACGTGGTACGCCCTAATTTAAACTTCCGTGGTTTTCAAGGCACGCTTACATCGGGTAAATTACGTGTAGGTGATGAAGTAAAGGTACTGCCTTCAGGCAAAACATCACATATTAAAGAAATTGTTACTTTTGATGGCAACCTAGATACTGCACAAGCTGGGCAGGCAATTACAGTGACTCTTAATACTGAAATAGATATTAGCCGAGGAGACGTTATTGTGCCTGCGAATTCGCAAGCTCAAGTAACCAACCAATTACAGGCTAAAATTGTGTGGATGCACGAGTCGCCATTGGTGCTTGGTAAAAGCTACAACCTTAAACTTGGCAGCAAAAACACCTCGGCCACGGTCACAAAAATTGATCACACTATTGATGTAAACACGCTAGAGCATGGCTGTGCAGATTCATTGCAGTTAAACGAAATTGCAATTGTGACACTGGAGCTGACCGAAACTATTTTAGCCGATCAGTACCATCATAATCATGAAACCGGCTCGTTTATTCTTATTGACCGCTTATCAAACTTAACGGTTGCAGCAGGAATGATAGAACAGGTACTGCAAAGTGAAGAAAACGCAGGACAATTCAGCGACTTTGAAGTTGAATTTAACGCCCTCGTACGCAAGCACTTCCCGCATTGGCAAGCGCTTGATATTTCAAAGCTATAACGTTAATGAACGCCTGTTAGGAACATTTAAAGCATGGTAGAACAGCTCATTTTAACAGGCATTATGTTGCTTTTAGTCGGGTGTCTTTTTGGCACCCGTATTAATCCTGCATGGTTATTTGTAAGTGCCATAGGCACAAGCTATCTAACTGGGTTAATAGATTTAGAAAGCATGCTGGTTAATTACACTAACTCATCATTAATTACTTTAGTGTTATTAATTTTAGTGTCGATAGCGATAGAAAAAACTACGCTTATTCAGCGTTTAGCCAAATCGTTATCCAATGGTAGTTTAGTTAAGTCAGTAACTAAATTAGGGCTGTCTACCGCCTTTTTATCGTCGTTTACTAATAATACCGCGGTAGTTGCCTCATTAATTACCGCCATAAAGGATAACCCAAACCACTCTCCGTCAAAGCTATTGTTACCCCTGTCGTACACCGCGATTTTAGGGGGTACTATTACGCTTATTGGCACCTCTACTAACTTAATCGTAAATGGCTTTGCAGTAGATGCGGGCATGGCGCCACTGGGCTTTTTTGATTTTACCTTGGTGGGTTTGGGCGCACTTAGTGTGGGCTTAATTACTATTTTGGTGATGCTAAAATGCCTGCCCGACAATGGTAAAAATAGCCAAGAGGTGGTGCCTTTTTATCTAGAAGGGAAAGTGCAAACTGGTTCTAAACTAATAAATCGTACTGTAGAAGAAAATGGTTTACGCGATTTAAAAGACTTGTTTCTGGCTGAAATTATTCGTGATGGCAACCGTATTTGCGCCGTGACCCCCCAACATATTATTCAACAAGACGACATACTGCTGTTTGTGGGCGACATAAAGTCAGTGCCTTTGCTTACTCGCTTTGATGGCTTAAAAGTGGTGCACGACAAACACGAAAAAGACATTGAACACCTCGTTGAAGTTGTCGTTAGTCAGTCGTCTAAATTAATTGGCAAAACGGTAAAAGAAGCCCGCTTTAGAGAGCAGTTTCATGCGGCCGTTATTGCTATCCGCCGTGGGCATGACCGTTTACAAGGCGGGCTTGGGCAAGTGCGATTACAAGCGGGTGATTCACTCATTCTCGCCCCTGGTAAAAGCTTTTATGACTTAACTAACTTAAAACGCGAGTTTGTGTATATTTCAGGGCTTGATTTACAAACCCACCTCAGTGCAAAGCAATCAAATATTGTATTGTTAAGCTTTGCGGGTGTACTGGGATTAAGTATTTTAGGTGCAGTACCGCTGGTTAAAGGCTTGTTAGTGTTACTTATTGGCCTAATGCTGTGTGGTACTATCAAACTAAGCGAAATAAAGCGCCGCTTTCCTATTGAGTTACTTGCTGTCGTGGGCAGTGCTATAGGTTTAGCTAAGCTGATGATAGGCACCGGCCTTGCCGGGCAAATATCAGACGCCATGTTTGTAGTGCTGGGCGACTTTGGCCCTTATGGCGCGTTTATCGCTATCTTTTTAATGACCGTATTATTTACCGAATTAATCACTAATAATGCTGCTGCAGCGCTATCGTTTCCGGTTGCCTACTCACTAGCCATTGGCTTTAACGTAGAACCTTTGCCGTTTATTATGGCAGTTGCATTTGGCGCTTCAGCCAGCTTTATTTCACCTTTTGGTTATCAAACTAATTTAATGGTTTACAGCGCAGGGAACTACCGACTTAAAGACTATGTAATGATGGGGCTACCGCTTTCTATTATTTATTCAATCACCGTACTGACTTTGATCCCGCTGGTATTTCCGTTTTAATGCCCGCGTTTATAGCATAAAGAGACACAGCAAATGGATAACAATATTGTTTGGCATAATTACGCCACCACTAAAGTACAGCGCAGCGAACAAAAAAAGCATAAGAGCGCTATTATATGGTTTACTGGTTTTTCTGGCTCAGGTAAAAGTACCGTTGCGAATGCACTAGAAGCAGTACTCAATCAGCAAGGCGCACACACCTATTTACTTGATGGCGACAATGTACGCCATGGTTTATGTAAAGATTTAGGCTTTAGTGATGCCGATCGCGTTGAAAATATCCGCCGCGTAGGCGAAACCGCCAAGCTAATGGTTGACGCTGGTTTGTTAGTCCTTACTGCGTTTATATCTCCTTTTAAAGCTGAGCGCGACATGGTTCGTGAGTTAGTTGAGGAGGGTGAATTTATCGAGGTATTCATCGACACCCCTCTTGAGGTGTGTGAAAGCCGCGACCCAAAAGGCTTATATAAAAAGGCACGCGCCGGTGAAATTAAACACTTTACTGGGATTGATTCAACTTACCAGCCGCCGGTTAATCCTGAAATAATTTTAGATACCAGTAAAAACACCCTAGACCAATCGGTAGCTCAACTGATAACGTATCTAAAACATCAGCATATACTATAGGCCCATGTAATGAACCAAACTGAACTGCTAGAAGAAACCCTCATTCTCGCTCGCGAAGCAGGAAGCGCGATTATGGGTATTTACAACAAAGACTTTAACGTTGAATACAAAGCTGATGAAAGCCCCGTAACCGACGCCGACTTAGCAGCTCATAAAATCATTAGTGCCGGACTAAAAAAGCTCACTCCCGATATTCCTGTATTGAGTGAAGAAAGTGCCGACATTGGTTGGGACGTACGCCAAACATGGAACAGCTATTGGCTGGTTGACCCAATTGATGGCACCAAAGAATTTATTAAAAAGAACGGTGAATTTACCGTTAATATTGCCCTAATCGAAAATGGCAAACCAGTTTTAGCTGTGGTTGATGCCCCTGCGCTAGGTGTATCGTACATAGCCGCCGAAGCCATTGGTGCTTTTAAAGACAAAGGCGATGAGCGCATCGAGCTTAAAGTCACCACTAAGCCTAACAAAGGGCTTATTCGTGTTGTAGGCAGTCGCTCGCACCCCTCCCCTGATTTAGCTGAATTTGTAAAACGCTTTGATGAGGTTGAAATGGTGTCAAAAGGCAGTTCACTGAAACTGTGTTTAGTCGCCGAAGGCAGTGCTGATATTTACCCCCGCTTGGGCCCAACCTGTGAATGGGATACCGGAGCAGGCCATGCCATTGCCGAAATAGCCGGTGCTAAAGTGACTAAACTTGATGGCAGTCCGCTTATTTATAACACCAAAGATGAGTACTTGAATCCATATTTTGTGGTGAGTGCGATAGAAGAGTAAGAGTAGTTTTGAGTGGTTAGCTATCAGTTGTCAGCAGACAAATGATAGAGCTGCACTAGATTTAACAACATAAGCTGGGTAGAGCGAAGCGAAACCCAGCTCGAGATATGACATCGGCCATAATAAAACCATTTTTACTACAGGGATTACCTAGGTGCTTCACTACGCAGAAATGCACATACAGTTTTTATTTCGGGTGAGTTATCATCTAACATCTACTATTCTAAATTGTTTTAAAATGCTTTTATAATCTCTAAAACTAGTGCCATTTGTTATATGACTCATCGAAATAGCTTTGGACTGTTTCGTTAGTGAATACTTAGCCCCCCTTGAACTTGGAAGACAAGAATTGTAATAGCTATAAAGTCTTTCTTTATCACTTAACTCTAACTTTTGCGCTGTACTTTTAATAATACTATAGACTTTATCACCAAAATCTATAGCTTCTTTCTCTGTAGGTATATACCCTTTATGAATGACCTTATTCCTAAAGCCAACAGTATTACTTTCAAGAACTTGGGCTTTCTCATTATATTTTGCCAAAAATAAAAAAGTAAATGCACCTAATTGCCTTTCTGACTGATTAGAAACTTCCTTCCATGTATCAAGCAAAATACTTTCATCAATTCCTAATGAATGAATATGATATTTAATGAAAAATTCATAGAAACGTTCAAGTGATGCTGCAAATGAAGCAACAGCCTCTCTCATATATCCATCACTGATTGCATTTACTGCGATATCAAAAAGCATTTCAAATTTTTGCGCTTTCAATTCAACTATATATTCGTGTCCTTTCTCACAAACAACCCTATGAATTCCATCATCAATAAGCTGTTGAGGCTGCATTTTAAATAGACGGAAGCCATTATCATTATGAGGCTCTCTCATACATTGTGGACACGTGATTTCAATTCTCATAAATATCCTTATTAATACGTTACCTTGCCAGTGTATATCAATTGAGCATTATTGAATAAGTTGTTTCGCTATCTTAGGCTTGCGACTCTCAGACCCTTTGACATGTTGGGTTTCGCTTCGCTCTACCTAACCTACGTTTTAATATAAAAATGAAGTTTTATTACTTTAGGTCTTGTTTTGAGTTTAGGGCTAAAGTCAAAAAGAAAGAGCTACTCCTTCTACCACCCTAACGATTTTGTTGGGCGATAAAAGCAAGCGAGTGTTGATTGAATAAGTCTGGACGTTCTACGTTACAAACATGGCCGCAATGGTGAATGGTTTGCAATACGCTATTTTTATGGCGCTTAACCATTTCTTTAACCGGGCCAAGGAACATATGATCTTCTTTACCCATAATGTAAAGAATGGGTATATCAATGTCTTTTTCTTTGAAATACTGCATTAAAGGATTTACGTCCATGGCTAATTTAAACCATTTTATAAACTCTTTTTGGCACAAGCGTTTTGCTTCACGAATAAACAAAAGTCGAGACTCTTTATGACGCTTTTTCGGCATCATAATAAAAGCAAATAAACGATACAACCACATGTAAGGCAACAAGTGTTTAAAGGTATTGCCTAAATAAACCAATGTATTACTACGGGTATTAAAACGAGTAACCGCTCCACCTAGCACCATGCTAGAAACATATTGCGGGGCGATTTCTGCAATATTTCGAATAAGAATTGTGCCCAATGAAATACCAACAAAATGTGCGCTGGTTATATTGTTATGATCTAACACATCGATAATGTCTTTAGAGGCATTATTAAATGAGTAATTATTATCAACAAAGTTTTGTAATAGATCATTTGATTTACCGTGACCACGAAGATCAAGCAACAACACATTATATTCTTTTTTATAAGCTTTAAGCTGACGAAACCAGATTGCCGAACTCCCCCCTGCGCCATGAACAAATACTACCCATGTTTTACTGGTTTCATGCACAAAAATAGTATGGAAAAGAATGTCTTTGCTCATTGCAGTTAGCGGCCTATTTACTTCAGTTGGCTGATTAAATTGTAGAAAGTATAACGGAGTTTAGAAAAAATCTCTTATGAAGTTCCGGTTAATGGCTTCAATATTACAGGGTAAAACTCGCTTTGAGTTGTTAGTTATCAATTAACTGGGCAAGAAAGTGGCCAAGTATTTTCAATTCTCATAATACCCTTACCAACCATTCGCTGGTTAATGCATACCAAGTACACATTGGCTTGAAAATAACTTTTCAAATTGTATGTCCCTCCTTCAATAGCATCTTTGCTGATTATTCACGCATTTCGCAGCATATTCCTGCACTAATTGCGCAGCTTTTAAACACTGTTTCATATTCGTGACAGTCAGTAACTAATACGCTACAACAAATTTATATCCAAGACATAAAAACACATGAAATGTGTGGTTAAAAACTATATTCTTCGGCGCAATTATTATGATAAATAATGGATATACACACATGACAACATCTCAAGGTGCAACGCTTTCAAATGCACCAGCACAAGACGCACACACGTCTAAATCAAAATGGAACCTGCATGATACGCAGTGGACACTTAGCCTTTTTGGCACCGCAGTGGGTGCTGGTATTTTATTTTTACCGATTAATATTGGTATTGGTGGTTTTTGGCCGCTGATTATTATGGCGTGTTTAGCCTTTCCAATGACCTTTTTAGCGCACCGTGGTTTGGCGCGTTTTGTATTATCATCAAAAAATAAAGAGGCTGATTTTACCGATGTAGTAGAAGAACACTTTGGCGTAAACGCGGGTCGACTGATCTCCTTATTATACTTTTTATCAATTTTTCCTATTTTGCTTATTTACGGTGTGGGTTTAACCAATACCGTAGACAGCTTTATGGTCAATCAGTTAGGGATGGAGTCGCCGTCACGCGTTGTGCTTTCAGGTGTACTTGTTGCTGTTATGATTGGCTTAATGATGGGCGGTGAACGCTTAATGCTGCGCGCTTTTGCTATTTTAGTGTACCCGCTAGTAGGTATTTTATTCTTTTTATCTCTGTATTTAATCCCAAGCTGGCAAATGCCCGATACGACTTTGCCTGGGCTAGGTAGCTTTAGCAAAACACTTTGGTTATCGATTCCTATTATTGTGTTTTCGTTTAGCCATGCAGCGGCTATTTCAAGCTTTGTTAATAAACAACGTAGCCATTACTGTGACCTAGCAACCTATAAGTCAGAAGCGATTTTAAAGCGTACTAGCTTATTACTGATCACCTTTGTTTTGTTATTTGTGTTCTCATGCGTGTTATCGCTTACCAGCGACCAAATGGCTGAAGCAAAAGCGGCAAACGTCTCTGTTTTATCTTACTTGGCTAATATTACAGAAAACTCATTCATTGCAACGCTGGGACCTTTGGTTGCTTTTATTGCGATTATGTCGTCGTTTTTAGGTCACTTTTTAGGGGCACGCGAAAGCTTTACTGGGTTAGTGACTAAACACTCAAGCATGAGCCCTAAAGTGGCTGACAAAGTAGGTGCGGTACTGATGTTTTTCGCTATTTGGTTCTGCGCGGTTAAAAACCCAAGCATACTAGATATGATGGATCAGTTATCAGGCCCAATCATTGCGATGATTTTATTCATTATGCCAATGATTGCAGTTTACAAAGTGCCTAGCTTACAAAAGTACCGTAATCGTTTAAGTACCTTATTTGTACTGGCTGTCGGTTCATTAGCAGTGTGTGCGTTACTGTACAGCATGCTTGGCTAAGCAGTATTTATTACAAAAGCCCAGTATTTTGCTGGGCTTTTTTGTGTCTACGGTTTATCGCAAATGATTGGTTTATCTTATTGTTTGTGCAATGTTAGCTTATATATTCGTCCAAAAAATAAGCCAGCCATGCAAAATAATAAATACGTTTTTTTACTCACTTTTATACTCATACTATTTAGCCCTGACATTAAAGCCGCTGAGCCCCCTACTATTCTATCAATGAAAGAAAGGGCTGCGTTTATCGATAGCATTACCGAAAAACGTATTAAGACTTTATTACCCACATTAATGCAGCAACACAGTATAGATATGTGGCTAATGATAAGCCGCGAATATAATGAAGACCCGATATTAAAAACCATGCTGCCTGCTACATGGCTCTCGGCAAGGCGCACCACTATTTTATTATTTGCAGTTAACAAACAAGGCGGTGTTGACGCCTTTGCAATTGCGCCTTACAAAATAGGGAGTATTTTTAAAAAGGCCTGGGATAAGCAAGCACAGCCTAATCAGTGGCAAGCGCTCAATACGCTTATTGAGCAATACCAACCGCGAAATATTGCTCTCAACACATCTACAGATTGGGCACATGCCGATGGGCTAGTGCTTGGCGATTACACCACTTTAATGGCCAACTTACCTGCGATATATAAAAATAAAATAACCTCAGCCGAGCCGCTGGCTGTTGCATGGTTAGAGCAACGCATTCCAGAAGAAGTGGACATGTACAAACACATTGTTGCTATTGCTCACTCTATTATTGCTGAGGGCTTTTCAAATAAAGTAATTACGGTGGGCAAAACAACCAGCGACGACTTAGTATGGTGGTTTAGAGAGCGCGTAAGGGAGCTTAAGCTGCAAACGTGGTTTCACCCTAGTATTGCAATACAACGCGCCGACAGTAAATCGTTCGACCACGAAGACAGCTTTACCAACGGCTATGCCGATAATGTTATTCAAGCAGGCGACTTATTACATATCGATTTTGGTATTAATTATTTGCGTTTAAATACAGACACTCAACAACACGCTTATGTTTTAAAACCAGACGAAACAAAAGCCCCCGATTACCTTGTTGATGCGTTAAAAAAGGGCAATAAGCTACAAGACATTTTTACGGCTGAATTTACAGCTGGGAAAACAGGTAATCAGGTATTAAAAGCCGCCCGCGAAAAAGCCATTGCAAAGGGGTTAAAGCCCACTATTTATACTCACCCGCTCGGCTATCATGGTCATGCAGCTGGTACAACACTAGGTATGTGGGATGCTCAGCAAGGTGTGCCGGGTGATGGCGATTACCCGTTGCATTTAAACACGGCGTACTCGATTGAGCTTAACAATGCGGTGTTTATAAAACCATGGAATAAAGAAATAAGAATAATGCTTGAAGAAGATGCTATGTTTGATAAAACCGGTGTGTGGTACCTCAATGGCCGACAAACCCAGTTATTACTTGTTAAGTAGCATTAAACAACACATACAAAAATGGCGCTCAATGAGCGCCATTTTTATTTAATCTAATTGCTATTATTCTGTATCTGGCAGGTTACGGCCATAAAATATTTCTTGCATTTCACGTGTTAGCTTTGAGCGAATCTCTTCTTCTTCGTCATCTGACAAATCATCAGTAGATAAACCAAATAAATACGTATTTAAATCGGTTTCTTTTAACATCATTTTGGTATGGAACAGGTTTTCTTGATACACGTTCACGTCCATCATTTGGTACGCTTCTTTGGTATCTTCTGTCATGAAGTTTTGAATCGAATTAATTGCATGATCAATGTAATGTTTAACGCCGTTTACATCACGGGTAAAACCACGTACACGGTAATCAATCGTTACCACATCAGACTCAAGGCTATGAATTAAGAAGTTTAACGCTTTAAGCGGTGAGATAATGCCACAGGTTGATACTTCAATATCCGCACGGAAAGTACAAATACCATCATCTGGGTGTGCTTCAGGGTATGTGTGAACACAAATGTGGCTTTTATCAAGGTGTGCAACCACTGAGTCAGGTAATGGCCCTGGTGCTTCGTCAGCATCATAGTTTTGCTGCTCTTCTACAGGCTCTTCTGAAACTAAAATAGTTACACTGGCACCTTGTGGCTCATAATCTTGACGTGCAACATTTAAAATATTGGCACCAATAATATCAACCACATCACCTAAAATGTCGGTTAGTCTATCTGCACTATACTGCTCATCGATATATTCTATATATTCTTTACGTTGTTGCTCTGTTTTTGCATAGCAAATATCGTAAATACTAAAGCTTAGGCTTTTAGTTAAATTATTAAAGCCATGAAGTTTAAGTTTATCGAAGGGTTTGTTCATATAAACCAACCTATAAATTAGTGAAATCTGCACCTGCAGAATGAAAAGTTCGCGGATTTTATACGAATTTCACTCACGGAAAAAGCGTTATTTTCCCTGATCTTCAACAACTTCATGGCTATGGGTAATTTCTACTGTTTTATCAAGCATTAATGCAACTGAGCAATACTTTTCGGCAGAAAGCGAAACCGCTCGCTCTAGGTGTTTTTCAGATACATTCTTACCAGTTACAACAAAGTGCAAATTAATTTTAGTGAACACGCGCGGGGCTGTTTCTGCTCGTTCAGCAGTTAATTGCACATCAACGGATGAGAAGTCTTGCTTGGTTTTTTTTAAAATACTTACCACATCAACCGATGAACAGCCACCGACAGACATAAGCACCATTTCCATTGGGCTTGGTGCTGCTCCGTCACTACCCGCATCAAATACCACATTATGATTACTATTAGAGCGGCCTATATAGGTATTACCTTCAACCCATTTTACATTTGCTTGCATTGTTTTATCTCATTAGTTTAATTTTGCATTCATTACACGCAGGCTCTCACGCGCATTTAAATTAAATAGCGAATAAAGCGTGGTTTTTAAAGGGGGAAATATTAATTAATAGCGTTATCAAATAAGTTTTTAACTAGTCCAGCAAACTCGTCAATAAAAGCATGCTGTTCTACTGTAACGGTGTGAGAGGTCACACTACTAAGCACTTCTTGTAAATCGTAAACAATACCATCAACCTCACGCACAATTTGACTGCGTTGCTCTGTAGAAAGGTCTGGGTGTTGTTGACAAATGCGTATGACATTTTCGGCAATTACATCTTCAATTAACTCAATAACGGTTGGCGCACCTGGCTTTATTTCACCTGTCTTTTCAAACAACGCTAAGTTCTGAGTTAGGTACATTATTAAATCATCGTACCCTTGCCTGTTTAAAACCATCGTTTATTTACCTCAAAAATACTGATTGCTTAATTTAAGCAGAAAGCACTGATAATTGCTAGCTCTGTAAGGTTGCAATACAAAAAAAGCAGCCGAAGCTGCTTTTATACTAATTAAGTCGTACTTAACTAACGTTCAGAGTACTTAATCTATTTTTAAGCCTGGGCTTAATGTTGCTGGCATGGTTACTTTTTCAAGTTCCACAGAAGCAACAGGGTATGCACAGTAATCGGCAGCGTAATAGGCGCTTGCTCTGTGATTACCTGAGGCACCAATGCCACCAAACGGTGCAGCACTTGATGCACCTGTAATTGGGCGGTTCCAGTTAACAATACCCGCACGAATACGACGTAAGAAATGGTCGTAATCAGCTTGGTTATCACTTAATAAACCTGCTGATAAACCAAAGCTAGTGTCGTTTGCTTTATCAATTGCTTGGTCAAAGTCATCAAAGCGGAATACTTTTAAAAGTGGACCAAAATGCTCTTCATCTGGGAAGTCATTAATATTAGTACACTCAATAATACCTGGTGTAACAAAACCGGTGTTAGCTGTATGCTCAAGCTCAACTAACACGTCACCACCCATGGCTTTTAACTCGTCTTGCGCTTTAACCATACCAGCAGCAGCGGCCGCTGAGATCATTGAACCCATAAACGGTTGGTCAGCGTCGTCGTAGTTACCAACTTTAATTGCTTTAGTCGCTGTAATTAAGCGCGCTAAAATTTCATCGCCTTTAGCGCCTGTTGGTAAAAACAATTTACGCGCACAGGTACAACGTTGGCCGCTTGAGATAAACGCAGACTGCACAATATCATGCACTACAGCAAGAGTATCTTCTGCATCTTTAACGATTAGTGGATTATTACCACCCATTTCAAGCGCTAAAATCTTACCTGGTTGACCTGCGAACTGTTCATGTAAAATATGACCCGTACGTGAAGATCCAGTAAAGAATAAACCATCAATGCCTTTGTGTGACGCCAATGCTTTACCTGTTTCTATTTCACCTTGAACTAGGTTAATTACCCCAGCAGGTAAACCGGCTTTTTCCCATAGTTTAAGGGTTAGCTCAGCCACCATAGGTGTAAGTTCAGATGGTTTAAATACCACAGTATTACCGGCTAAAAGTGCAGGTACAATGTGGCCATTTGGTAAATGCCCAGGGAAGTTGTAAGGGCCAAATACAGCAACAACACCATGTGGCTTATGACGGATCATCGCACGGCCTTGCGGCATAGCGTTTTCAACATCACCAGTACGCTCTAAAAATGCTTTTTCAGCAATGGCAATTTTACCTACCATGGCGCCCGCTTCAGTACGTGTTTCCCAAAGTGGTTTACCTGTTTCTTGTGCAATAGCAACCGCTAGCTCTTCGCTGTGCTCTTTTAATGTTGCAGCAAAGGTTTTTACAATCTCTAAACGCTCGCTAAAGCTTTTATCAGCCCAGCTGTAAAATGCTTCACGTGCTGATGCTACAGCGCTATCTACTTGCTCTGCGCTTGCAGCTGATGCCTGCCAAATAACGTCGTTATTTGCAGGATTAACTGAGTTAAATTCTGTGCCTTGGCCTTGCGACCATTGACCATTAATAAATTGTGCAGGATGAGTCATATACTTTCTCCTAAATTAAACTGGGGTAGCAGTAACAAAGTCGCCCGATTTTAAATGTAATGCATCAGCAAGTTCTTGCGTAAGCACAAGGCTGTTTGAACGTGAATCAAATGCCATAGGAACAACGGTTGCTCTAAAGTCTTCAAGCTTATCATTGGCGAGCAATACCATGGTATCACCTGTCATTTCGCCAATTTCAACACTAAAGTTTTGTGCATTACGTACAGTAGCAATGTTATCTACTTTTGCTTCAACGGTTGGGCCTGCATCAAAAATGTCGACGTAACCATTAAAAGTAAAGCCTTCACTTTTTAATAACTGAATAGCTGGGCGCGTATTATCGTGTACTTGACCAATAACAGCTTGCGCTTCTTTACTCAATAAGTTGACGTAAATTGGGTATTTAGGCATTAACTCAGCAATAAACACTTTTTGGCCAATTCCCGTCAGATAATCTGCGGTTGGAAAATCCATTGAGAAAAAGTGCTCTTCAAGCCACTGCCAAAACGGGCTACTGCCGTTTTCGTCAGATACGCCACGCATTTCTGCGATAACGGTTTGTGCAAAGCGTTGCTGGTGCTGTTTTATAAACATAAAGCGTGCTTTTGAAAGCAGCTTACCGTTACAATTTTTACGATAACCGTCTTTTAAAAACAGCGTACACAGCTCTGTAGCCCCAGTGTAGTCATTACAAAGGGTGAGAATATCTACCGCTTTATATACATCTAGCGTGCGCGAAGAGTGAATCACTTTACTCAAATGATAGTGATAAAATGCGTCATCTAAGCCAACTGCCGCTTCAATACCTGAAGTACCAACTACTTCACCAGTTTCAGTATCTTCAAGAACAAATAAGTACCCTTCATCACCAGGTTGTGACGTGGTTTTTGTAAATGAGTTAACTGAATGTGCAATCTTCTTTTGTAATAACTCTTCATTATTAGGTAAAGAAGTAAAGCCATGTCCCGACTCGTCGGCAATGGTTACTAAAGCTGCATAATCACTTTTTTGGATTGGGCGAAGGATCATCATGAATCCGCTTACTCCCTTATATATAACGGTAAATAGGAACTGCAGGGCAAACAATGTTTGCCCTTAGAGAAGTTGAATTAGCGATTATGCATTTACAACGTGGGCTACTGCTTTTTCAAAGCGTGCCATACCTTCGCGAATATCAGCTTCTGGTATTACTAAAGATGGAGTGAAACGAACCACATCAGCACCCGCTACAAGTGACATTAAGCCATGCTCAGTACCTGCAACTAAAAACTCTTTAGCGCGCCCTTTATACTGCTCATTAACTACGGCACCGATTAATAAACCTTGGCCACGAATTTCACTAAATACATGGTACTTTTCGTTAATCGCATTAAGTAGCTCGGTAAATAACGCCGCTTTTGCTTTAACGCCCGCTAATACTTCTGGATTGTTCACTGTATCAAATGCGGCTTCTGCAACTGCACAGGCTAGTGGGTTACCGCCGTAAGTAGAACCATGGGTACCTACTTTAAGATGCTGTGCAATCTCAGTGGTTGTTAGCATAGCGCCAATTGGAAAACCGCCACCCAATGCTTTTGCTGAAGTTAAAATGTCAGGTACTACGTTTAAGCCTTGGTATGCGTATAGCTCACCCGTACGACCAACACCTGATTGCACTTCATCAAAAATTAGCAATGCATTGTGCTTAGTACATAAATCACGAACGCCTTGAGCAAATTCGTCAGTTGGCGAGATAATACCGCCTTCACCTTGAATTGGCTCCATCATTACCGCACAGGTGTTATCGCTAATCAACGCTTCAAATGCGGCAAGGTCATTGTAGTCACAATGAACAATGTCGCCTGGCTTAGGACCAAAACCGTCAGAGTAAGCCGCTTGACCGCCTACAGTAACCGTGAAGAAGGTACGACCATGGAAACCTTTATTAAAGGCGATAATTTGTGACTTTTCTGCACCAAATTTATCAAGCGCAAAACGACGCGCTAATTTAAGTGCCGCTTCGTTTGCTTCTGCGCCTGAGTTTGCAAAGTAAACTTTTTCTGCAAAAGTCGCATCAACCATTTTTTTAGCTAAGCGAAGCGCTGGCTCATTGGTCATTACATTTGATAAATGCCAAATTTTTTCGCCCTGCTCTTTTAATGCACCCACTAATGCAGGATGGCAGTGGCCAAGACAGTTAACGGCAATACCACCAGCAAAGTCGATAAACTCTCGTCCTTGTTGATCCCATACACGAGAACCTTCGCCTCGAACTGGAATTACGCTTGAAGGTGCGTAGTTAGGAACCATTACGTGATCAAATAATTCGCGATTGACTGTCATTTTATTTCCTCTTAATTGTGTGCATCACAAAGCAGTAGAATAGGGGTGTGATTATTGTTAATAACCAAATGTGTCGGCAAAAAATAATAGCTATGTATTTGCCTGAAACTACGTTGTGGTTCAATTTTCAGGCGCTCATTATTTCAGAAATTTAGGGTTATGTCTCTTCAAAAACTTTCATGTACCCCTTTAAAATAAAGGGCTTAAGATATTATTTCATAGATAGTGAATAACTATTTGAGAGCTAGTAATGATGTGCATTTACCTTAGTCAGCGCCTCTACAACGAAAAAAGCATAGCGCTTATAAACCAACTGCACATGAATAAGTAGAATTAAAGTGAATGAATAGTCGCAAAAAAATTAACAGATTTAATCGATTTGGAGTGCCAAATTAGTAAAATTACTTGCTTGTAAGGCCTCTAACTCTTTTTTTGTAAACTTATAATAGCTAAACCAGCTTTGTAATTCATCGTCTTCAATAAGCTGGTGCTCTTTTAAGTTTAAGTACTGAGAGTAACAACGCGCCTTTAAAATTACTTGCGATAATGGCAATAAACTATCGCCTTTTTCTATCCCATTTACTAACTGCTGCATTACAGTGTTAAAGGGTAAGTATTTAAATGACATGGTTTCAATCACCTTGGCGCTAACAAGCAGTGATTTTTCATTCAGCAGTGTCGTTAAAAATAGCGGGTCAGGTTTTAACTCCAACAACGCAGTGTGTAGGTTTTTGTCACCTTCTTCACGAGCACGCTGTATTTTGCGTTGCCATACTTGCTCAAACACTTTTAAGTATAAGCGCACTAAGGCAATTTGCCCCACATTTAATAACATGCCTAAGGTAAATGCATGCATGGGATTTAACCCATTAAGCTGCGCTAGAGTTTGTGCCGCAATAGCACATGACATAGTGCTATCTTTTAACCTGCGCTTTAATAGCGGAAATGGTGCGGTACTGTTTGGCATCCAATAGCGCACTGCAAAAGTAGGCACTACCAATTGTAAGTTATCTAAACCCAAGTATCGTAATGCCAATGCTGGAGTATCTACTTTGACTGAGGTGCCTTTACTGCGCTGCTTACGATAAAAAGGTAAATTAACTAAGGTAACCAGCTCTCGTCCAAGCCAGTTTAAATCGTTAATTAGCGGCTCTAAACGACCGACCGATGCCGCGCGTGTTGCAAGAATATCAAGTATCGCGGGCACATTATCATCTATACCAACAGTGTCTTTGATAACTAAATCTATGTCTTCAAGACGTTTGGCCATCACGGTTTCAATAACCGTATGTAATTTTTGACTGGTTTTTGCCTGTAACTTTTGATGTGAAGTACTTTTTTGTTGACGCTTTTGCTGAGCGGCCACTTCAACTTCTAATAAGGTACGCTTTTTAACGGGTTTACCGTCATTGAGGTCTAAGGTATGAATAAAGCCTATTTGCTGATTAGCAAAACTATGACCCAGTAGCAAATCATGCGCTCGTTGGTGTAGCACGTTAACAATTCGCTGTTGCTGCAATGTATCGGTCATAAACTCTATCTTAAGGCAAAAAAGGAAAATAGCTTACAGGTATAAGCCTAGAAGCGCGTTAAAAAGTTATCAAGTAAGGCTAAGCCTTGCTCGGTCAAAATTGCTTCAGGGTGAAACTGCACGCCTTCAAGTGCAAGCTCATTATGCAACAATCCCATAATTTCATCACGCAGCCCAGTGTTGCTTTGTGTCCATGCTGTTACTTCTAGTTCTTTAGGCAATGAGTGTGCTTCAACAATTAAAGAATGGTAGCGGCACACTGTCAGCGGGTTTGGTAAACCTTTAAACATACCTTGATGCTGGTGATAAATTGGCGATGTTTTTCCATGCATAACCTGTTTAGCGCGCACCACCTTACCACCTAGCACCTGAGCAATAGTTTGGTGCCCCAAACAAATACCTAATATAGGATAAGTTCCTTTAAATTGCTCTACAACAGATAGCGACACTCCCGCTTCACTTGGGCTTTTAGGGCCTGGAGAAATCACAATATGGTCGGGGTTTAACTGTTTAATTTCGCTCAGCGTTATTTGGTCGTTACGTTTTACTACCACTTCTTGATCTAATCGTTGAAAATACTGTACCAAATTGTAGGTAAACGAGTCGTAGTTATCGATCATTAAAAGCATGTATTAAAGTACTCAAAGTAATTAGGCGGATGGTTATTGCATGCATATTCTAACTGAAGGCTTTGCAGGTGTCAGTGTTTTGCAGCTCAGCTAATACAAATAGCTCGCTTACAATCAGCAATGGTTGATTTATTTTAAATCAGCCCAAGCTCTATTATATGAGTAATTCAGTAGTTACAAACTGTCTATCAGTAAAGTGACCTGCATTATCCAAAAGCGCATTAAATACGTATAAACAAGGAGTAACCTATGTTAGGCGAAGACCATTCATTAACTAAAGACTTTCCTGATTACACGCAAACAATTGCAAAACTCAATGCAAATGATGAAAACTTTGCTACTAAAGCAAAACAATACAATGAAATCGATAAAGAAATTCGGGTACTTGAACTACAAGACTCACCTATCGATGACGAAGCTATGCAGCAGCTAAAGCACGGCAGAATGGTATTAAAAGATTGGTTACATCAACAATTAACGAGTACTAATTAATCACTATTGCTTGGCGTCTATTAAATAATAGGCGCCAAAATTTAATTATCATTTCCCTCTCCTACCCTCTGCGAATCTATAATTTTAACCATTATGGTGCAAAAACATTGCTATTCGTTTAGCTTAAAGACAAGCTACCTTTATCTAAATTAAACGACGTTATTTTTTATGGCTAAATACTTACTCTCGATTGATCAAGGAACGACAAGCTCTCGGGCTATTTTATATACCAAAGATGCACAGGTGATAGGGAGTGCTCAACAAACCTTCCCTCAGCATTTTGTAAAAAATGGTTGGGTTGAACACGACCCAGTAGATATTTGGCAAACTGTATTAACCAGCGTCAAAAACCTCTTAGCGCAGCAACAAGTAACTGCCGCCGACATAATTGCCATCGGCATTGCTAATCAGCGAGAAACCACTTTAGTGTGGAATAAAAAAACTGGGCAACCTATATATAACGCGATTGTATGGCAAGACCGACGCACTAGTGAATATTGCGATAGTTTACGCCATGCTGGGCATACAAAAATGGTGAATGATAAAACCGGTTTAGTACTCGACCCTTATTTTTCTGCAACCAAAGTTCGTTGGATTTTAGATAACGTCACTGGCGCTAAAGAGCAAGCACACGCAGGTGAACTAGCATTTGGCACGGTAGATACCTACTTATTGTGGCAATTAACCGGCGGTAAAGTGCACAAAACCGATGCCACTAATGCCTCACGAACTTTACTGTTTAATATTCATCAGCAATGCTGGGATGAAGAGTTACTGGCTTTATTTGATATTCCACTGGCTATGTTACCTGAGGTAATGGACTCAGCGGCTGATTTTGGCGTAACAAGCAGCGAGTTGTTCGGTAGTGAAATTCCTATTTGTGGTATTGCTGGCGATCAGCAAGCGGCTTTAATTGGTCAAGCATGTTTTGAAGAAGGTATGGCAAAAAGCACCTACGGAACAGGCTGCTTTTTAATGCTTAACACTGGCGATAAAGCACTAAAATCAAGTAATCGTTTATTAACCACTCTTGCATATCGGCTCAACGGCAAACCAACCTATGCAATTGAAGGCAGCATTTTTATGGCGGGTGCCACCATGCAGTGGATAGTAGAAGGCCTAAAGCTATTAGAAAACGCAGGTGAAAGTGAAGCCCTTGTCAAAGGTGTTCCCTTAGATCATGGGGTGTTTTTAGTGCCCTCGTTTACAGGCTTAGGGGCGCCCTATTGGGATGCAAATGCAAGAGGCGCTATTTTAGGCCTAACCCGAGATTCAGGCATTAGTACTATTGTGGCAGCTGCCTTGCAGTCGGTGGGTTATCAAACCAAAGATTTACAAAAAGCCATGGAGGGTGACGGGCTTCGTCCTAGTATTTTAAGGGTTGATGGCGGCATGGCAAACAATAATTGGGCCATGGCATTTTTAGCTAACATTTTAGGCGCAAGCGTTGAACGCCCAACCTTAACCGAAACCACTTCATTGGGGGTTGCCTACTTAGCAGGGCTGCAAACTGGGGTGTATGAATCAACTGCGCAGCTTGCCAACATGTGGAAAAGCGATCGTCGCTTTGAACCAACCATGAGCAGTGAAGAGCGCAACGATTTATACGCAAAGTGGCTACATTGCATTGCACAAGTTAGACTTTCTAATAGTACTGACGACGAGAGTGACTAAACACAGGGAAATCTATGAGCGCACACGACAACGAATATGACTTACTCATTATTGGCGGTGGTATTAACGGCGCTGGCATTGCAGCCGATGCTAGTGGTCGTGGCTTAAAAGTACTCTTATGTGAGCAGAACGATTTAGCCTCTGCTACCTCTTCTAATAGCAGCAAACTTATTCATGGCGGGCTTCGCTATTTAGAGAATTATCAATTTAGATTGGTAAGAGAGGCCTTGCGTGAGCGTGAAGTACTGTTAAAAAAAGCACCGCATATTATGTGGCCACTGTCTTTTCGACTGCCGCACCAAGCACATTTGCGTTCGCCATGGATGATTCGCATGGGGTTATTTATTTATGACCATCTAGCCTGGCGTAATACTTTACCCCCTTCAAAGGCGATTGAGTTTAACCGCGATAGCGTACTTAACAGCAGCGTCACCCAAGGCTTTGAATACGCAGACTGCTGGGTTGATGACGCGCGCTTAGTGATTTTAAACGCACAAGCAGCGCATAATTTGGGCGCCACAATTGCAACACGCACGCGCTGTATTAAAGCCACCCGTAACGCAAACTATTGGAATGTAATTTTAGAGCAGCAAGCTAGCAAGCAACACCTAAATATTAAGGCTAAAAGTGTTGTAAATGCTGCAGGCCCTTGGGTCGCGTCATTATTTGAAGATGTATTTACCCAGCCCACACCACATACTGTTCGCCTTGTAAAAGGCAGTCACATTGTGGTGCCTCGAGTTCATAGCCAGCCGGTTGCCTATATTTTACAAAACGAGGATAACCGTATTGTATTTGTTATTCCTTATGAGCAAGATTACTCACTAATTGGCACCACTGATGAAGATTATTCCGGCGATATTGCTGATGTAAAAATTAGTGAGCAAGAAATCGAATACCTGATCAGTATTACTAATCATTACTTTAAAAAGCCAATAAGCAAAGCGGATATTGTGCACACGTTTAGTGGCGTGCGCCCGCTGTTAGATGACAAATCAACAGATGCCCAAGCGGTCACCCGCGATTACAAACTGATATTAAATAATGAAGCTGATCACGCCCCATTATTAAGCGTATTTGGTGGCAAAATTACCACCTATAGAAAGCTTGCAGAAAATGCCGTTAATAAATTAGCGCCCCTTTACCCAAAATTGAGTCGCTCGTGGACGAAAGACACCCCTTTACCAGGTGGCGACTTTAGTAACCAAGCATACCTTATCGCACAGTTAGAAAGCAGCTATTCTTGGCTGCCAATCGACACCTTAAAACGTATGGCTCGCAGCTATGGTACGCTTAGTTATCAATTATTGGGTAAAAGTCAAGCAATCGGCGATTTAGGTTATCACTTTGGCCATGGCTTATATGCAAAAGAAGTTGATTACTTAGTAAACCATGAATGGGCAAAAAGCAGCGCAGATATATTGTGGCGCAGAACTAAGCTCGGACTACGCTTTACTGAAAAACAAGTCATTGCTCTGGCGCAATATTTAACTAAACATCCTGCTTGCCACAACTAAACTGCGATTAACTCGTGGCAACAAGGTGCTGTGTTAATGCGGCTTTTTCATCAGCCGAAAGCGTTTGCTTTGTTTTGCTGGCAAAGTCGTATCGCACCATGACAGTTTTACCAATTGCACAGCACTTATCTTGCTGCCAGGCTTCTTGGCGGATCACAAATGAGCTATTACCAATCTGCTCTATGCTGGTGTTAATTGTCACCTCATGAGCATAAAATAGCTCGCCGACAAACGACACTTCAACCTTAGCAATAATTAACTTCCAATTGTGAGGATTAAGATCAGGGGTAAAAAATTTAAAAATAGGTACTCGGGCTGCTTCAAACCAAACTGGGAGTACGGTATTGTTGATGTGTCCGAGTGCATCCGTTTCGCTAAAGCGCGGCATCACTTTTTCAGTAAACATAATAATCCATAATAATTAAACAGGTAACTCATGACGGACTTTATCCGCGTGTATGACAACGCGCTCAGCAGTGACTTTTGTGATAACTTTATCACTACCTTTTCTCAAAGCCCGCATATTAAACAAGGGATGACATCGGGCGGCGTTGATCTTAATAAAAAAGATAGCCACGATCTGCACTTAAACAATCATCCTGAATACGCAGAACAATTAAAACATATTCAACAAACCACTGCACAGTATGTTTTTAAATACATTGAAGAACATATTTTTATGATGATTGGGGCATTTGGCTTAAAAGTGTATCACCCAAAAACAGGCCAGCCGGTAGATTTGACTCATGCCAATTATGACGAAGTAGGTAAACCACAACTTCCTTTATTGGTGCAGCAAATTTTTAGGCTCGGTAATATTCAAGCACAAAAATATGAGGTCAATAAAGGGGGCTATCCGTATTGGCATAGTGAGGTGTATCCGCAGTTACAACATAATGAAGCCCTGCACCGGGTATTGTTATTTATGTTTTATTTAAATGATGTTGAAGAAGGCGGAGAAACCGAGTTTTATTATCAAAATCGTAAAATAACCCCTAAAAAAGGCAGCATGGTGGTTGCTCCAGGATATTTCACGCATACACATAGAGGCAATAAGCCAGTATCAAATGATAAGTATATTTTAACCTCATGGGTTTTGTTTAATCGAGCAGAGCAAATATATGGAACGCCACAAAGCTAGGTAATCAGCCAATAAAAAAGCCATAAGTAATTTTGACTTATGGCTTTAAAAAGTATTGAATAAATAAGAGATTAACCTAGTAGCTCATCAAACAAATTAAATAGCGTGTCCATTTCTTCTAGAGTGTTGTAGTGCATGCAACCAATGCGTACTACGCCGCCCTTATCAAGCACACCCAGTTGTTTGCATAAACCTTGGGCGTAAAAATTACCATCCCATACACATACATGCTGTTTGCCCAAAAATTCAGACACTTGGCGAGGCTCTAACCCTTCAAAGGTCAGTGCAAACGTAGGGGTACGCTCACTTAAGCGAGCTAAGTCATCAATACCAAACAATTTAATACGCGGGTAATTAACCAGGCGTGTTAAAAAGTATTCACTAAGCGCCATCTCGTGTTGTTTCGTTTTTTCAAACGCAACACGCAGTTTTTCTCGGCGTGAGTGACTGTCATCAAGTTCGCTAATTGCCGCAATGTAATCAACCGCCGCAATAAAGCCCGCTAGTGCTTCAAAACTTTGGGTACCAGTTTCCCAACGACCAGGAGCAATATCTTTCGCTGGCTCTACTTTATAAGGTGTAAACCCTTCTAAGTGCGAAGCTTTACCGTATACCATACCTAAGTGCGGACCAAAAAACTTATATGCAGAACACGCTAAAAAGTCACAATCTAATGCTTGCACATCGATTAGTTCATGAGGGGCATAATGCACAGCATCAACATACACCAATGCACCGACATTGTGCGCAAGCTCTATAATGCGTTTAATATCGTTAATAGAGCCAGTGGTATTTGATGCATACGTAACGGCAACTAATTTAGTGTTAGCGTTTAATAAGCTTTCAAAATGCGCCATATCTAAACTGCAATCGGCTTCGTTAATTAGCGCTGTGTTAACCACTGCACCTTTATCTTCAGCGGCTTGCTGCCAAGACGATACATTTGAAAAATGATCTGCATTGGTCACAATAATTTCATCGCCTGCTTGCCAACTGCGTGAAATCGCGCGGCTGAAGCTAAACGTAAGGCTGGTCATATTAGGGCCAAATACAATATTTTGTGCACTAGGGGCATTTAACAAATCAGCCGCCGCTTGACGCGCATTAGCCATCAGTTCAACCGTTTTGTCACTTGAGAAAAACGCACCGCCCAAGTTTGAATTATAATGCCCTAAATAAGCAGTCATGGCACTGAGTACCGGTTGTGGTACTTGTGAGCCACCTGGTCCATCTAAAAACACCGGTGACTTGCCATCAACCGTTTGCATTAAAGCGGGAAATTGCGCGCGCAATTGCATTAAATTCATTTTATTTCTCTTAAGCAGTTAGTACAAAACAATCCAGGTAACCTGGTTTATTGGCATCAATTTTGTTCATTGGCGTGGCGTTATGCCATACCTGACGATCATTAATTAGTGCAAACATGCCGTCTTTTATTTCCATTTTAAAACACGGTTCTGCTTGTTGGTTTTCATAAACCAATAGCTCACCGCCTTCTAAATTTTCATGAGAAACACCACATACGCATACATGGTCAAACCCGTCTTGATGCACACCTTCAGGGGCTGCTGGCGTGTCGCTATCAATCGCAAGCATTCTAAATTGGTGAATTTCAATATCACGATCTGCATCAATACCGGTAATCGCACAAAATTCGCTAACAATATTTTTCATACCCTCAGACTCAAGCAAGCTTTGCTCTAAATTTTCGTAAGTACGTTCAACATTACCTTGAAAGGTATTAATTGAATCGTCTTGCACAAACGCTTTAGTCGCTTGAAGGTTGAGCTCACCATTTTGTAGTTTAACTACTGAATAACGGCGTTTGCGAAACGCACCATCTGCATATGGGTTTGCAGGTAAGTTATCAAAAGAAGGCTTAACCAAATCAATGTTGGCTTGGTTAATAAAACGAAGTTGCAGTAAATTCTGGTTGTTTAATGCGGTCATAAAATCCTGCTTATAATAATGATAATATTGGCAGGGATTTTAATGCATATAGCGAGGATTTTTTGCTTTATTATCCAACTCAAAAGCAAATAATAATTAAATTTAATTCAATATAAGATTATTAAAGCATGAATAATCCAAATTAAATTTAAACGATAAAAAACCCGCCGAAGCGGGCTTTTCATTCAAACTCTATTAATTATACAGCTTGCTGAATAATTACGTTGTCTGCTTTTTTAGTGTACTGAGGCATACGGTGGAAGTTCAAGTAACGGTAGGTATCTGCTGCCGTTGCATTGATTTTCGCTGCATATTCTTGGTACTCAGCCGGAGTAGGTAATTTACCTAAAATTGCCGCTACTGCTGCCAGCTCTGCTGAAGCTAAGAACACATTTGCGCCTGTACCTAAACGGTTAGGGAAATTACGTGTTGAGGTAGACACAACCGTTGCTTTATCTGCAACACGTGCTTGGTTACCCATACACAGTGAACACCCAGGCGTTTCAATACGTGCTCCAACACGACCAAAGATACCGTAGTAACCTTCGTCCGTAAGCTGGTCTTTGTCCATCTTAGTTGGCGGTGCAACCCAAAGCTGTGTTGGAATACGACCAGTAAAGCCATCGAGTAATTTACCTGCGGCACGGAAGTGACCAATGTTAGTCATACAAGAACCGATAAATACTTCATCGATTTTCTCGCCTGTTACATCAGACAGTAAACGCGCATCATCTGGATCATTTGGCGCACACAGTACCGGCTCTTTAATGTCAGCTAAGTCGATTTCAAGCACATGCTTGTACTCAGCATCTTTATCCGCTTCCATTAGTTCTGGGTTAGCTAGCCATTCTTGCATTGCTGTAATACGACGTTCGATTGTACGTACATCACCGTAGCCTTCAGAAATCATCCACTTAAGCATAACAATGTTAGACTCAAGGTATTCGCTGATCGACTCTTTAGAAAGCTTAACAGTACAACCTGCTGCTGAGCGCTCTGCTGATGCATCTGATAGTTCAAATGCTTGCTCAACAGTTAAGTGCTCAACTCCTTCAATTTCTAGTACGCGACCAGAGAATTCGTTGATTTTACCTTTCTTCTCAACTGTTAATAGCCCTTCTTTAATACCGTAGTAAGGGATGGCATGAACGAGGTCACGCAACGTGATACCAGGCTGCATTTCACCTTTAAAACGAACCAAAATCGATTCAGGCATATCAAGTGGCATAACACCTGTTGCTGCTGCAAATGCGACCGCACCTGAACCCGCTGGGAATGAAATACCTAATGGGAAACGAGTATGTGAATCACCACCGGTACCTACGGTGTCTGGTAATAACATACGGTTCAACCATGAGTGAATTACACCATCACCAGGACGAAGCGATACACCGCCACGGTTCATGATGAAATCAGGAAGTGTATGATGCGTATTTACGTCAATTGGTTTAGGGTAAGCCGATGTATGACAGAAAGACTGCATGGTTAAATCTGCAGAGAAGCCTAAACAGGCTAAGTCTTTAAGCTCATCACGTGTCATAGGACCCGTGGTATCTTGCGAGCCAACCGTAGTCATTTTTGGTTCACAGTATTGGCCTGGGCGAATACCGGCAACATTACATGCTTTACCCACCATTTTTTGCGCAAGCGTAAAGCCTTTATCTGACACTTCAGTAACTGCTGGTACTTTAAATACGTCAGTTGCACCTAAACCCAGTGATGTACGTGCTTTGTCTGTAAGACCGCGACCAATGATCAGTGGAATACGACCACCAGCACGAACCTCATCAAGAATGACGTCTGATTTAAGTGTGAACGTAGAGATCACGTCATCAGTACCGTGACGTTTAACAACCCCTTCATAAGGGTAAATGTCGATTTGGTCACCCATGTTGAATTCATCAACATTTAATTCGATTGGTAATGCACCCGAGTCTTCCATTGTATTAAAGAAAATAGGCGCAATCTTATTACCTAAACAGACACCACCTACGCGCTTATTTGGTACAAATGGGATATCAGCACCCATAAACCAAAGCACAGAGTTAGTTGCAGATTTACGTGAAGATCCCGTACCAACAACATCACCTACGTAAGCAAGTGGTAACCCTTTAGTTTTTAATTCTTCAAGTTGAGTGACAGGACCTACTTCACCGTTTTTGTCAGGATTAATACCATCACGTTCTGTTTTCAGCATCGCTAATGCATGAAGCGGAATATCAGGGCGTGACCATGCATCTGGGGCTGGCGATAAGTCATCAGTGTTTGTCTCACCCGTGACTTTAAATACAGTAACCGATATCTTTTCAGCAACAGCTGGCTTATTAGTAAACCATTCTGCTGCAGCCCAAGACTCAATGATTTGTTTAGCGTATGTATTACCTGCTTTTGCTTTTTCTTCTACATCGTAAAACGCATCAAACATTAATAAAGTGTTTGCAAGGCCCTTAACTACGATTGGCGCTAACGCCGCGTCATCCAGTAAGTCAACCATAGGCGCGATATTGTAGCCACCAAGCATAGTACCTAGCAATTCAGCTGCTTTTTCTTTAGAGATAAGTGGAGAAACGGCTTCACCTTTAGCAACAGCCGCTAAAAAACCAGCTTTAATATAGGCTGCATCATCAACACCCGGCGGTACACGGTTGATTAGTAGTTCTAGTACGAACTCTTCTTCACCTGCAGGTGGGGTTTTAATTAGCTCAATAAGATCAGCCGTTTGCTGAGCATCTAATGGCGCTGGTACGATACCTAACGCGGCACGTTCTTCTACGTGTTTACGATATTCTTGTAGCACAGTATTGCCCTCTTGGTGACGTGAAAGTATTCGGAAGTGTTTATAAAACAAACCATAACCCAATACTTATAGTATTCTAACGCTCGATTATAAAGCTTTTATGCATAGATTAAAATCCATCCACTTAGGCAGCTAGTTATAGCGATTATTAATAATATGAATAGTGGATTTCATAAAATCAACTTTCATGAATACTTATTAACAGCCATAAAAAAACCCAGCCTAAGCTGGGTTATTTGTAAAGTAGTAGTACTATTTACGTTTAACTTTTACGCGCTCAACGGTTGATATATGCGCTTCAACACGGCGATTTTCTGCGTGTGCTTCTGCCGTATTCGCTTTATTTACAAGACGCTCCTCACCATAACCTATTGTACTGATACGCTCTCTTGAAATACCATCTTTTACTAACTCATCGGCAACATCGTCTGCACGCTTTTGAGAAAGCTTTTTATTGTAGCCAGCATCACCCACTGCTGAAGCATGACCCTCAAGTAGTACAGTTGTATCTGTATACTCTTTCATGAATTTTGATACCGCAGCTATATCATCAAAATATCTTTGTTTAACAATGGCTGAGTCATGTGGGAAAGTGACTAATAGCTTAGTAGTTACTTTAGACTCTTCGTATAAAGTGCACCCGTCACTATCAACTGCATCTGTTACTGGTGTGTTGGCGCATTTGTCATTAGCATCAATCACGCCGTCGTTGTCACTATCTAGAGGAGCAACTACTGCAGCTTCAACTACAGGCTCAGGAGCAGGCTCAACTGGTGCTACTGGTGCTGATTTCTGGCCAAAGAAGTAGTTAATACCTAACTTTGCGCCAACATCTGTGTAGCCTTTATCTAAACCTTGGTAAACACTGGTTTCAGCATTTACAAAGAAGTTGTCTGTAACAAAGTGTCGGTAACCTACACCTGCATTTACAAACGTGTTGTCATCAACAACATCAATATCTTTCAGACCGAATAAACCGTAAAAAGGACCGCCGCCAAAGTGGTAAAGCGCATCAATACCGTAACGTTCGCCGTCAATATCGTTGCGGTTGTTAAGTACTTTATCATGTGCATTAAAGTCTAGGTCTGCGTATTCTAAACGCGCGCTCCAGTAATCATTAAAGCGGTAACCTAATTCAGCACCCCAACCTGTTGACTCATTAACGTCAAGGCCAGCTTGATCACGCATGTTTTTCCACGAAGCATCGTAGTAGTCACCGAACGCACCGATGTAAAAACCTTCTTGTTCGGCAGCAAAAGTTGATGCGCTAGTTGCAGCTAACGCAATGGCAATTGTAAGTGATTTCAATTTCATTGTTTTCTTCCCATTTTAACAACTAAAAATGTAGCTAAGCATTGCTAGCCCTTCTAACTTACCTATACAGTAACTGAGCCTTTGTTAATCAATACTTAACGCAAATATATTTTTCCAATATCTAGGATAATAAAACTAGCCCATAAAAAATGTTACTGAACAAAGACTAGTTCAAAAAGCAAACAATCGCTTTAAACCCCATACGATTACTGACCTTTATGGGTATCATGGTATCACCCGCTCATAGTTTGCTCTATGAATGAACATCGCCGTGGTAAAAAATGACCTTTTATATTCATTTTCAAATGCAAAAAGCAGCACTTAAGTACCACAAAAAGTACGGTAATTCTTATCATCTTCGGGCGGCTGTTGAAACTCTGTAGCTTGCATATTGCTTGTGTAAGGGCTCGACACCACTTTGCTAAAACGACTGAGTAGCTCACTATCCCCATGCGTAGTGTACTGAGAAATAATCTCTTCAATAATATGATTACGAGGAATCACACCCGGATTGGCTTGTCGCATCACTTGATAGCTGTGCTCATTAGTTCGTGTTTGCCATTTCTGCGCCCAAGAGGCGAGTACTGATGGTATTTCAGCTTGCCCATTTAACGACTCAGTTAACGCATTAAAAGTATTGGTATAATCAAGCTGGTATTCTTTTAATAACCCTAGCAACTCTCCCACCAGCTCATTATCTTTAGCATCAGCTATTGTTAGCCCTAACTTTTGTGCCCACATAGCGCTAAATTGCTGATTAAATTGGGTCGAAAAGTCTGCAATGATAGGTGTCAGCATTGCTACGGCTTGCTCATCGTCGTCACTTATTAGTGCCATTAGACTCTCTGCTAAGCGAGCACAGTTCCAACTCGCCATGTTTGGCTGATTACCAAATGCGTAACGCCCTTGCTTATCAATAGAGCTAAACACGGTATCAAAATCAAACTGGTTTATCATGGCACATGGACCGTAATCTATGGTTTCACCACTAATTAAGGTGTTGTCGGTATTCATTACCCCATGAATAAACCCCACCCTCATCCAACTTACGATTAAGTTAACTTGATTGGTTATCACTGCGGCTAGAAAATCCAAGTATCGCTGGGCGCCAGTGCTGTTAATTTCAGGGTAATGTCTTTGAATGGCTAAATCGGCTAAGTTTTTTAGACTGGTCAAATCGCCTTGGGTCGCTAAATATTGAAACGAGCCAACTCGAATATGGCTACTCGCTAGTCGCGTTACAATAGCGCCAGGTTGAGGTGGGTTACGATAAACAGTTTCACCACTACCAACCACGGCTAAACAACGCGTTGTTGGAATGCCAAGCGCATGCATTGCTTCGCTCATTACGTACTCGCGAATGGCGGGACCTAATGCACAGCGCCCATCTCCACCACGCGAGAATGGCGTAGCGCCAGCGCCTTTTAATTGCACATCCCAAAGCTGGTTTTTATCATCACTAATCGCGCCAAGTAAATGCGCTCGTCCGTCACCTAAGCGTGGAGAAAAATGACCAAACTGATGACCCGAATACCCTAATGCAACTGCAGAAACTGCTTGAGGTTCATTTCCACTGAATATATTTGCCCGAGAATCGGCATTCACTTGTATATTAAATTGTTCGGCTAAGGGCTCATTCCATAACAATAACTGTGGCGCTGTCACCTTGGCTGGATGATCGCTAATTGCAAACCCCTCACCAATGTCGGTATACCTTGGCACTAATTTCATGTTTAATCCTATTGTTTTTGGCTGATACCTACGCGATTGTCGCCGACACCATAAGCGACAATTAAGCTTAGCTCTTGCATGCTTAAGCCGCTTTGCTGCTGCAGTTCATTAAAGAATGCCTGCGCCGCACTTAGTGACTTTTTAGTTTGCAATCCACCATCTATAATTTTATGTGCACGCAAATAGCTTTCTACGTCTCTTGAAAGTAAAAAAGTATCTTTTCCTAAGGCGCGCAGCGCATAAGGGCCGGTATTACCACCCAGCCTCGCACCATGCTTTTTTAAATACGCCCACAAGCCAATAATATCTTCACTTGGCCAGTTAGCAATAAACTCACTAAAGCTGCCGTGTTGCTCTGCAACTTCGTGGATCATATACGCATTATCAGTAATGGTTTTTACTTTTTTATAATTGCGCACAATCCGTTCGTCACTGGCTTTTTGTTCTAACATGTCTGGTGGCATCATCAATAGCTTTTCAACACTAAAATCCCAAAAAACCTCTCTAAATCCGGCCCACTTACTGTTGATCACCGACCAATAAAAACCACTTTGAAAAACTTTCCGAGTAAATTCTTCTAGCCAATCATCATCACTTAATGTGACGAGTTGCTTTGTTGATAAAGGTTTTGAGAGTAACAATTTAAGCATTTTTTCAGAACCCTTTCGCTCCACTGCACGCTTATAAATATCGCTAAATTTTTCCATCTGCTTAATACCTTACTTCGACAATAGTACTAGTGTACGAGAAAAGCAGCCAATACGTAATAACTGTCAATTGGGATGAATCTATCTGTATTTAGTCACTTGACACCTAGACGGCTAAAGTGGTTTAATCGCCACACTTACCCTATTACATTGTATTTGCTAATTGATTTTTCAATAGCAAGTGCAAAGGGCTGGAAGAGGTGCGTTATTCAGGTAGCGTATGTTAGGAGCGCAAACTCCATTGAGCATACGTGAGGGGAATTAACGCCGAGAGGTAACACTTTTTTGTGAAAGGTTACTTCGGGCGACTAGGTTGAATCCTAGCGACTGTCACCAATAACATATTTGGTGGAGAGCTTCTGGTCTTAGTATAATAAGGCCGTGCGCCCTATTATTTAAGCCCATTCGCTCTTCGAATTATAAATACATTCAAAGAGTCAGGCACCCTAAATACCCGCCAATAACTCGACGAATGCCCTATAAGTTCGTGAGAGATGATCAACAACTTCAATATTAACAATTTCCATTTATGGACTGCGCTGATCACCCCATTTGATCAAAATGGCCTAGTTGATTACGCAACCTTAGACACCTTGGTGGCCGAACAAGAAGCCGCTAACAACGGCATTTTATTACTTGGTAGCACTGGCGAAGGGTTAGCCCTGACCCTAAAAGAGCAGCAAGCCATCGTAGAGCATGTCTGCCAATTAGAGCCGAGCGTCCCGCTTATGGTCGCAGTCGGTGGTAGTAACTTAAAGCAGCAGCTTGAATGGGTTAACTACTGCAACCAACTGCCTATTCATGGTTTTTTACTTGGCTCGCCTTTGTACGCCAAACCCGGTGCAGTGGGGCAAACGCATTGGTTTGAAAGCCTGCTCAATGCCAGTTCTCATCCTTGTATGCTTTATAACGTACCAGGACGTAGTGCGGTTAGCATTCCCATTGCAACCATTGAAAACCTCAAACAACATAAAAATTTATGGGCACTCAAAGAAGCCAGTGGCTGTATTTCTCAAGTTGAAGCCTATCGACAAGCAGCGCCTGAACTAGCCATTTTTAGTGGTGACGATGCCCTCATGCCTTATTTTGCCCAAGCAGGTGCAAAAGGTTTAGTGTCGGTTGCAGCCAATGCATGGCCAGTGCAAACCCATGAGTTTGTAAAGCGCAGTTTAAGCGGCCAACACCCTAATCTTTTTGTCCAGTGGTCTAGCGCTATCAATAGTTTATTTTCAGTAGCAAACCCTATCCCAGTCAAAGTGTTAATGCATTTACAAGGGCGTATCAGCAGTCCGCATTTACGTCCACCTTTAACACACCTTGAGCTGACACACACAGATGACATTTCATCGGCAAACAACACCATTTTATCTTGGCATTAAATACAGGTTTTTATAATGAGCTGGTTAGAACTATTAAATAATTTAGAAACGGGCGCAGTTCGCGCAGCAACACAAGACGAAAACGGCCAATGGCACGCTAACGTAGAAGTAAAGCAAGGCATTTTAGAGGCATTTAAAAACGGCACTAACATGGAGTTTCCTGATGGCTTTGTTGATAAACACAATCTAGCGCCGCAATGCTTTGAAGCCACAGCAGGCGTTCGCATGGTGCCAGGTGGTTCAAGTGTGCGCCGTGGTGCACATGTTGCCAAAGGCACTATTATTATGCCACCTGCGTACGTAAATATTGGCGCCTTCATTGACGAGGGCACTATGGTAGATAGCCATGCATTGGTTGGCTCATGTGCGCAAGTGGGTAAAAATGTTCATTTGAGCGCCGCGGTACAATTAGGCGGGGTACTTGAGCCCATTGGCGCAAGCCCTGTGGTCATAGAAGACGATGCATTTATCGGTGCAGGCTGTGTGATTGTTGAAGGCGTGGTAGTTAAAAAAGGCGCGGTACTTGCCCCAGGTGTTCGCTTATCTGCAACCATCCCTGTTTATGACTGCGTTAATGAGCGTCAGCTTGATAAAGGCGAAGCAATCCCTGAATACGCGATTGTGATCCCAGGCTCTCGCCCTGCGTCAAATGACTGGGCCCGTGATCAAGGCTTGAGTATGTCGTGTGCCTTAATTGTTAAATACCGGGACGAGCAAAGTGACGCGTCATTATTGCTTGAAGAGGTTTTACGTTAATGACCTTTTTGAGCACGCCCGTTAAAAGCGCTATTGATGAGCTTTCGAGTAAACTCGATACTCCATTTTTTGTCTATGACCTCGACTCACTAGATGCGCACCTTGCGCACTTAGTGGCGCAAACCGAAGTAAAGCTTTGGTATGCGGTTAAAGCCAATCCCCTATCTAAAGTGATACAAAGTTTAGATAACGCAGGTTTTAACTTTGATGTCGCCAGTAAAGGCGAACTTGAGCAAGTACTTGCTCAAGGCATTAGCAGCGAGCGCGTGCTCAACACGGGCCCTGCTAAAAGCCCAAGCCAAATTAAACACTTTATTGAGCGCGGTGTACGCATATTTGTGGCAGAAAGTCTTAATCAGGTGCGTTGGTTAAACGAACAAGCCGATGCCCAGCAGTGCCAGTTGCAAGTATTACTGCGTGTTCAATTACGCTGGCCCGAGGGTGATAAAAACCCACTTGGTGGTGATAGCCTTACTCCATTTGGCTTAGGGTGCGATGAATGGCAATCGCTCAATACTAAAGCCTACACAGCATTGAGCTTTGATGGCCTACATATTTTTCAGTGGGGTAACATGCTCAGCAGCGACAAACTTGCAGATCTGTGGTCGCAAATGATTACGCCGTTGAGGCAACTTGCTGAGCATTTAAATATAAACCTGAATATTTTAGATTTAGGTGGCGGTTTAGGTATTCCTTACACCCTTAATGACCCGACTTTAAGCTGGGATGCATTAATAGCAGCCCTTGCAAAGATTAAACGCGATGCGGGTGTTAAAGAGCTGTGGATGGAACTAGGTCGCTATGCTGTAGGCGAATGCGGCCACTACGCCACACCTGTGGTTGAGCGCAAATTAAACTACGGCCAACAGCAGGTAATTATGAGCGGCGGTATTAATCACTTATTGCGCCCTGCGGTTACTAATCAAGACTTTCCTGCGCGTTTATTACGAGATTCAAACGCAGCAAACCAAGCAATGAGCCTATACGGACCTTTATGTACAGCACTAGACTGCTTAGGGGAGCATCAATTACCGAGCGATTTAAATGAACATGACTGGCTGGTGTTTAGTCAATGCGGTGCTTATGGTTTTACCGAAAGTATGCCGTACTTTTTGTGCCATGAACTGGCCGGTGAATATGTTATACACCATGGCGCAATCAACTGTATTCGCCAAGCAGAAGATGCAAGCCACTACTTGAGGTAATAAAAATGAATAACACCACAGCTATAAGCCAGGAAAATATTGTAGTTGGTGAAGTGGCAAATGGCCTACCACTGACTATTCCTGTCTATCGTTTAAAGGGCGATGGCACAGGCCCAAGTGTGTATATACAAGCTAATATGCATGGTGCCGAAGTACAAGGTAACGCGGTTATTTATCAGCTACTTGAACAGCTAAAAAACCTTAATTTAAAAGGTGACATTACCTTAGTCCCCTACGCTAACCCCATTGGCTGTAATCAAAAATCGGGCGAATTTACGCTTGGCCGATTCGATCCTATTACGGGGACTAATTGGAATCGTATGTATCACTGTAATAATCAGCTTGCATCACAGTTTGCAAAGCAATACTGCGACGCTGACGATACAGCTCTAAAAACAGCATTTAAAACCGCGTTAATTAATGATGTTGAGCAGCAACTTAATGGCCCAGACTATCGTTTAACAACCGGTAAACGCATAGCGCTAAACTTACAAAGACTAGCGCATCAGGCTGATATTGTTTTAGATTTACACACTGGCCCTATTTCTAGTCAGCACTTATATTGTCCTGAATATGCCACAGAAAGTGCCCGTTACTTTAATATTCCCCATGTGCTAGTGATCCCTAATGACTTTGATGGGGCAATGGATGAAGCGAGCTTTTGTCCATGGTGGCAACTTAGCGAGCAACTTGCTCAGCAAGGCCGAAATTTTAACGTACAAGTTGAAGCCTTTACGGTAGAGCTAGGAAGCCAAGAAAAAATAGATTTAAGCGCGGCACTAGACGATGCCAATAGTATTTTAAGTTATTTAAATCATAAGAAAGTATTTGTTGATGCCTCCTACAAGCCAAAGGTGATGACAAGGTATGGCTGCCAACTAAATGATTATATTGCTTACTATGCACCTATGGGTGGCATGGTTGAATACTTAGCCCCTCTTGGTGGGCACATTAAAGCGGGCGAACCTATAGCTAAAATACTGCGAATGGAACGCTACCTAAGCGAACAACCACTGCAAACATTAATCTTTGATCTTGATGCAATTGCGATATTGCATTTTGCCTCAGCTAGTGTGAACCAAGGAACTGAACTTTATAAGTTTTTTACAAACGTTTTTGAGCTTTAGCTCACCCCTTCTCATTGCGTGAGAGTCTAACTAGCGAGCTATTAGCTAGTTATCCAGTAAAAGCGACTTAGGTCGCTTTTCTTTTTGCTTTATTAAAGTTCAGGACAAATTCACCGTATACGTGTTAAAAATGCGTTATAATCACAACAAATCTGTTACTTCCCTCACTTACAAAGGAATTATAATGAGTTGGCGCCACTGGATACTACTCTCAACATTACTAAGTACTGCTGTTATTGCTGAAGAAACAGCAAAAAACGAGCAAAACAATGAACTTGAGCTGGTTAAACAATGTATATTAAATGAAGTGATAGGTGGAGACGGTAAGCAAACCCTCGATCAATTGCGCGAAAAATGCTCTGCAGTTGAAGAAAGCAAGCAGCTAACAGCTATCGATAAACGCCAAGCCCGTGAAGCGGTTGGCAAAAAGAATCGTAATGTAATTACGCCGCATAAACGTAATTATATTTTACCGGTTTCATATATGTCGAACCCAAACACTCGTCCGTTTGATGGATTTGCAGAATTAACCGATAAAAAAGATGGCGACCCTCTCGATAACCTAGAAGCTAAATATCAGTTATCAATTAAAGTACCTTTGTATGATGAGTTTGCCGACTCAGACCAAGCTATATTTTTTGGCTTTACTCTGCAGTCATACTGGCAAGTATACAACGACGATATTTCTTCTCCCTTTCGAGAAACTAATTACGAGCCAGAAATTTTCTGGATTAATTACTTAGACCCTGAAAACGTTTTATGGGGCGATGAAATGGCAATAGCCATTGGTATTTCGCATCAATCTAATGGCCGTAGTCAGCCAAACTCGCGTTCTTGGAACCGTATTTATGCCGATTTCATTTGGGAAAATGACGGCTTTGTATTTAGCTTTAAGCCTTGGTACCGCATTCCTGAAAATGAAAAGCCTGCGCCGTTAGATGCACGAGGTGACGATAACCCTGATATCTATAAATACATGGGTTACTTTGAATTTGGTGGCGCGTATCGCTTTCACGATCATGAATTTAGTTTTATGACTCGTAATAATTTAAATTCAGATAACCGCGGGGCAATTCAGCTTGATTGGTCATTCCCTCTATGGGGAAGAGTACGCGGCTATGCGCAGTACTTTAATGGCTATGGTGAGAGTTTAATAGACTATAACGCCGATATTGAACGCTTTGGTGTCGGTATATTACTGACTGACTTACTGTAATAACCGCTAATAAAAAAGCCAAGCAACTCGCTTGGCTTTTTCGTTTATTCTTATTACTTTTTAACCACAAACTGCCCTTCAAACTGAGCAACTATTTGATCACCATCAAAAATGGTTACTGGCACTAAATAGCTCGCCTTACCCGCCTCTTGTAACTCTATTAAGTTACCTTTGCAGGTTTGAATATCAACACAGCCTTTAGGGTCGGTATTCAGTGGTTTTAAATATTTAATATTAGCATCGGCTAACACTATATTACCCTCAAGTCCGGCTTCTTTTAATGCTAAGTACGTTGCTCCCCAACCCGTTAGTGTAGCTAGGCTATAAATAGAGCCTGCAAACATGGTGTTGTGTAAGTTTAAGTTAGCATTTAAATCTGCACGAGTAGTAAATTGCCAATCAGTGTAGCTTTCTACTTTTATCCCCATTGCATCACTAATAGGGATTGATTCGCGCCATGTATTTTGCAGTACTTGAGTCCAATTAGGGTGACGAAACCAACCTGGTTCACTCGGCTTAAGCTTAACCATTTTATAATGCTGAACATCACCATAGGCTAAATGCGCCTTTTCTTTGTTTTCGTAGCCATGGCGCTGATAAAATTCCAGGGCACGTTCGCGTGCAAACAGCACTAATTCATCAGCATCTTGATTCCACGCTATTTTTTCTAGCTCATGTAATAAGCGACTGCCAATATGTTGATTACGGTTACCCTCTGCAACCGCCATATAACGTACTTGAGCTTGTTGCTGATTATTAAAGTGCAAACGCGCCACACCCAGTACTTCACCTGCTTTATTTTTAATAAAGCGGTGTTCAGCTTCTTGCTCTAAATCGTCTTGCTCAGAACCACGAGGTTCGCCCCATGGTGCACGTAAAACTTGCCAGCGTAATTGATAATAGGCTTGCCAGTCTTCACTACTTTGAGGGGTGCTCACTTGAAACATACAGACTCCATAAATTAAAAATGTAAAAATATTACGCTGTGCATTTTGTGAAAAACACCATACTCGATCTGGGTAAAACTGCAAATACGACTTTGGTTTCCTATAAATGACTGTAAAAAATTAATGACAAAATCGATTGCGCTTTACCACTGCTGGTTTATGCTCAATACCATGAATAAATATATCCATGGTAGCAGTGGCCTGATCAGCAGGCACTTTATTGAGCATAGTTCATCGCTAGGCCAGTTACTTTATTGGCATAATCAACATGGCATAAATATACAAGTTCGAGAGCATCAACAGCTGCGCTGGCTGCTTATTAACAACACCTTGCAATCAGTTATTTTAACCCGGAGTCCACAAGTATTACTGTTTCCTCACCTTGCCTATTTAGCAACAGTTTGGCAGCAACGACCAGCGCCTAAAAAAATACTTGAGCTCGGTTTAGGTGGTGGTGCTATACGCAACTACCTGTTAAAACAGTACCCTCGAGTACAGCTGACTTCAGTAGAAAAAAACCCTCATATAATTGACTGTTATCAAGATTTTTTTGCCCTTAATGAACAGGGCCAAATTTACTGTGAAGACGCACAAACAGTTTTAAAGTCAGCGGTGAATATAGATTGGATTATTTTAGATTTATTTAGTGAACTAGACGCCCCTAGATTCTTATTTGATTTATGTTTTTATCAAACAATTTATGAGGCGCTTGCTCAGCGGGGCATCTTATTTATTAACTTTTTATCGCAACATAGCTCCCAACTTACGCAGCTACAACTTGTGCTTAAGCGCGTGTTTGGGGGAGCCGTTAGTATTAAAAAGATCACCGGATTTGTGAATCACATTGTGGTTGTAGAAAAAACACTTTAAGCGGTTAAATTAAAGGTAACCGGACCGTCGTTACATAAACTAACCTGCATATCGGCTGCAAATACACCGGTAGCGACCTTTATACCGAGTAATTTAGCCTGCTCAACAAAGTAATTATATAATGCTTGCGCTTGATCTGGTGTGGCTGCCGATGAAAAACTAGGACGCATGCCTTTTTTGGTATTAGCTGCAAGTGTAAATTGCGATATGACTAATAGCTCGCCTTGTATGTCTTTAAGACTGAGGTTCATTTTATCGTTTTCATCACTAAAAATTCGATAATTACTGACTTTGTGCAATAGTTTATCAGCAACACGCTCATCATCTTCTTTTTCAACACCAAGCAGTAATACAATACCTTGCTTTATTTCGCCAACAATCTGTTTTTCTATTGCTACGTTAGCGTGTGTTACCCGTTGAATTAGTCCTTGCATTTATTCACTACCCTCTGCTTGTTGCTCTTTTTTATTGTAATGTTGCATGTTAATACACACAGTAAATTCAGCACCTAGTAGCACGACTACCCACGACAAGTATACCCATACAAACAAAATAGGAATGGTTGCTACCGCACCATAAATCACTTCGTATGATGGAAAATGGCTAATGTATAAAGCAAAGCCTTTTTTGGTTAACTCAAATAACATTGCAGCAAACAGTGCACCAGGAATAGCGGCCCTAAATGAAACTCGCGTATTCGGCACTAAGGTATACAGCATGATAAAACCTGCCATAGAAATAGCATAAGGGAGTAGTTTTAATAAAAAACCACTAAACCCAGGGATCCCCTGATCAGCAAACGACACTAGTGACACAATATAAGAGGTGACACCAATACTCGCACCCAGTAGTACAGGTCCCAAGCTCAGTACCATCCAATACACAGCAAAGGATATCATCATTGGGCGTTTTTTCTTTACTCGCCAAATACGGTTTAGTGTGGCATCTACATTACGAATAAGTAGCAAGGCAATGGCTGCCAAAAAACCAATACCTACCGCCGTCATTTGATTAGCATTACCAGCAAACGAGCTAATATGTTCTTTAATAACATCGGAAGAAGTCGGCACAAAGTTAGTAAATAAAAAACTTTCAATGGCTAAACGGGTCGATTCAAACCCCGGAAAAGCAGAGAAGATTGCCACACCAACCGCTATCAACGGAACCAACGACAACAAGGTAACGTATGCTAAATACCCTGCATTAATGGTTATTTGATCGTCTATACAGCGATTGAAATATTGCATCCACCAGCCTGGTTGCTGTTTTAGAAACACCTTAACTTGCTGTTTATAATGAGAGAGCTTATCATTCATACAATTAACTTTGTTGGTGAGCTTTTGATTATAATAACAATCAAGGCCATAATTTACAGCATTAACACTCGTAAATAGGAATTCAGATGAAAAAACAAACATTATTAGGGACAGCCATACTCTCGTTAATGCTGATGCTTTCAGGTTGTCAGTCGGCTTATTATTCGGCAATGGAAAAAGTAGGTGTCCATAAACGTGACATCCTTATTGATCGCGTTGAAGAAACGAAAGACTCACAACAAGAGTCGCAAGAAGAATTTCAATCAGCACTCGAGCGTCTAACTACTTTAATTAATTTCGATGGTGGTGAGTTGCAAGACGCTTACAATCAACTTAATGACGATTACGAGTCGAGCTTAGCGGCGGCAAATGAAGTATCAAGTAACATAAATAAAGTAGAAGATGTTGCTGATGCGTTGTTTGATGAGTGGAGCGATGAGTTAGAGCAATACAAAAGCGCCTCACTTAAGCGTCAAAGCAGTAAAAAACTAGCTGCAACTCAGCGCCAATTTAGCCAATTACTTCGCTCAATGCGCAGCGCTGAGAGCAAAATGGAGCCAGTATTATCGTCTTTACAAGATAACGTGCTTTACTTAAAACATAACTTAAACGCACAAGCGGTAGCCGCTATAAAAGGTGAGTTTACTAACCTTAAGCGTGATATTCAGTTACTCATGAATGACATGAATAAGTCGATTGAAGACTCAAATAAATTTATTGAGCAAATGAATACCGTGGGCTAATTACTATAAGTCCGTTTAATAAGCCTACTAAATTGTAGGCTTTTTTATTGTTACTTTTTGTTACCTTTAAGCTCTTCGTTAATCCGCTGTTGTTGTTATACTTTTACAAAATAATAATAATTAGAACAGTAAAATGAAGTTTAAAGCTATCACCCTAATACTTGCATGCACAATGCTCAGCGCCTGCCAAACAGCTAACCATGTTGAAGTTATTGCAGGGGAGCAAACCATTACCCCGCTACATAAAGATGGCGAGCGAGAAGGACGCTTTCATAACCTCTACCCCGGGAAAAAAACTTACCCGACTACCTGTGAAAGCAACTGCTACCCAACTAGCCCAAAACTACAATGCGAAAAAGACAGCGAAAACTGCCAATTTATTGGTGAACAACTGCCCATTAATTTAAATACTGGCTTTAGCTTACGCTGGCTGGGACACGCTGGGTTTATGATCCGCACGCCTAACGGACAGCAAGTGTTACTCGATCCTGTAAAAGAGCAGTTTGACTCACCTGTAGATTTAGCATTTAGACTAGCCTCTGGGTTTTACCGACAGCCCGGCGATTGGCTCACAGATAGTGAACTGAAAAACTTAGACGCTGTGATGTACTCGCATATTCATTACGATCACTTTAATAAAGCAGATATAGAAGAGATCGGTAATAAACCTCGCTACTTAACACCACTAGGCATGGCCGACAACTTCCCCACAGGCGGGTTTAATATTAGTGAAATGGCGTGGTATGCAAAAACAAATATTGGCGATTTAGCTATCCATGCCTTGCCTGCTCATCACTTTAGCAGTCGTGTATTAGTGCCCTTTATTTACGAAGACAACGATAAAGACTTATGGAATGGCTGGCTACTTGAACAAAATGGCAGCTCCTTATTTTTTGCAGGCGACACTGGCTATTCAAAACACTTCAGCGATATACAGCAAAAATATGGCGATATTGATGTGTGCTTAATGCCTATAGCTTCTTACTACAGCGAAGACAACCCTAAATGGTATCGTTACGTTCATACAACCCCAGAAGACGCTCTAACAGCAGCACAAGAACTTAACTGTAAAATAATGATACCTTGGGGATACGGTAACTCATCATGGAAAATGGGCGACCACACTAGCCATTCAGCCTTACTGCGTTTATTGTATATGCACAAAAAAATGGACTCGAAAATCCCCCTGCATATTTTAAATGAAGGTGAGAGTATTAAACTTTAATCAGTCATTTACAAACTTAGTAATAACCTCTCTGCTGAACTATGTTTAATTAACTAAACAATGTGGAGGTTTTATGTTTCTTGTACGACTTATTTACGCCAGCAAAATAAGTAGTGATTTTGGGCCTGAAGATATAGAAAATATTTTACAAAGTGCTAGAACCTATAATGTAAAAACAAACGTCACCGGCATGTTATGTTTTAGCAATGATTACTTTTTACAATGTCTGGAAGGCTCTAGAACCGCTGTAAATAATACCTACCAACAAATATTAAACGATAAACGTCACCATAATGTAATTATGCTCAACTATACCCAAATTCCTGAAAGAGAGTTTGAAAAATGGTCAATGGGCTATGTACCGCAATCTAAGCTAACCGAATCACTGAATCTCAAGTTTTCAGGCTCCATTGATTTTAATCCTTTTAAAATGTCTGGAGAAAGTGCGCATTTATTAATGCTCGCATTAAAAGACAGCATAGCAGGCACAATCAGTTAGTATAAAAATAGACTACGAGATTGTTTTTAATAGCTATTTAAGCCAAGCTAAATCATCCTTAATTGATGAGATGACTAATGAAAAAAACACTACTTGCTTTTAGCTTACTTTTTACCCAGCCACTCATGGCTATTAACGTTAGTCATACACCAACAGCTATTACTATTGATGGGGTTTCTGAAAGTGCATGGGACAAAGCCACTTGGCATAATATGCCATACTTAATGGACGGCACCCTACCAGACTCAGACAAGGATTTTAAAGGTCGCTACAAATTACTGTGGGATGAAGATTATCTTTACTTGCAAGCCGATATTGCTGATGATGTACTAATTGATACGCACCCAGATCCAACGGTAAAATATTGGGATGATGATGCCCTTGAAGTTTTTATTGATAGCGACGCATCTGGTGGTAATCACCAATTTAACCATACAGCATTTGCTTATCATATTGGTCTTGATAACCAAGCTGCCGATTATGGGCCTGATAAAAAAGCGCATTTATATACCGACCATTTAGTTAGTAACTGGAAACGCAATACCACTGCGCCCTATAACATCACGTGGGAAGTGGCGATAAAACTCTACCCGAATGATTATCAACAAGTCGCACAAAACACTCCGCTTAAATTAACGCCAAAGCAAGTAGTCGGTTTTATGCTCGCATATTGCGATAACGACGGCAGTAAAGTTCGTGAGCACTTCATAGGTTCACACGAAGTACAGCCTGTTAACGGCAGTCGCAACCTTGGCTATATAGATGCTGATGTGTTTGGAAAAATCACTCTACTACCGAAAAAGTGATGAAGTTAGCGAACTGGCCTTTTTGTTGGGTTGAGTGCAACGAAACCAAAAAAATAGGGGTTTTACATTATCAGTTGTTTTAGCTCTTACTCTTTTACTTCTCATTCTCTTCTCTTTGTGTAAATATTTTTAAGTGAATTTTTTACAAAGAGGGTAAGAGGCGCTGCGCTTTTAGAGCTTAATACTGATAACTAAAAACTGAAAGCTTCTCTTACTTTAAAAACAAAAAAGCCGCTGTATCTTTCAATACAGCGGCTTTTAAAATCATTGTTCTAAATTAATAGATTATGACTTAGGAGCACGACCCGCACGTTTACGCTCATTTTCAGTTAAATGACGCTTACGAATACGAATGTTCTCAGGTGTTACTTCTACTAACTCATCATCAGCAATAAACTCAAGCGCTTGCTCAAGTGAATAGTTAAGTGCTGGTGTTAGTGTTTGTGCTTCATCTGTACCAGATGCACGAACGTTAGTAAGTTGCTTACCTTTAAGTGCGTTAACTGTAAGGTCGTTATCACGGCTATGAATACCAATAACCATACCTTCATAAACTTCAACACCGTGACCGATAAATAAACGGCCGCGCTCTTGTAAGTTAAATAGTGCGTTAGTAAGTGCTTTACCAGTTGCGTTTGCAATCATTACGCCGTTCTTACGAACACCTAGCTCGCCACCTTTGTGCGGACCGTAGTGGTCGAACGTATGGTAAAGTAAACCAGAACCCGACGTTAATGTCATGAACTCAGTTTGAAAACCGATTAAGCCACGGCTTGGGATCATAAAGTCCATACGCATACGGCCTTTACCATCTGGTGCCATGTCAGTTAGCTCACCTTTACGAAGACCAATTTGCTCCATGATAGAACCTTGATGCTCTTCTTCACAGTCAATTGTAAGTGTTTCATACGGTTCTTCTAACACACCATCAACAGTACGTAAGATTACTTCTGGACGAGATACAGCAAGCTCGTAACCTTCACGACGCATGTTCTCGATTAAGATACCTAGGTGTAATTCACCACGACCTGATACACGGAAGCTATCTGGGTTATCTGTATCTGCAACACGAAGTGCTACGTTATGTACTAATTCCTTGTCTAAACGCTCACGAATATTACGTGATGTTACAAACTTACCTTCTTTACCACAGAAAGGAGAGTTGTTTACAGAGAACGTCATTGTTACTGTTGGCTCATCAACACTTAATGGTGGTAATGCTTCAACGTTGTTAGGACAACAAAGCGTATCTGAAATCTTAAGCTCGCCTAAACCTGTTACTGTTACGATGTTACCAGCGTAAGCTTTATCAGTTTCAATACGCTCAAGGCCTAAGTAACTTTGTACTGAACCAATCTTACCATTACGAGTTGTGCCGTCTGCACTGATAACCGTAACTTGTTGGTTAGGTGCAACAGAACCACGTTTAATACGACCAATACCAATTACACCCTTATAAGAGTTGTAATCAAGCTGTGAAATCTGCATTTGGAAGTCACCTTCAGGATCTGCATCCGGTGGTGATACTTCGTCAACGATCATCTTGAACATAGGTTCCATGTTATCTGATGCTTCGTCTAAATCTAATGTAGCCCAACCATTGATTGCTGATGCGTAGATTACTTTAAAATCTAACTGCTCATCAGTTGCGCCTAAGTTGTCGAATAAATCAAAGATTTGATCCATAACCCAATCAGGGCGAGCACCTGGCTTATCAATTTTATTGATAACAACGATTGGCTTTAAGCCTTGCGCGAATGCCTTTTGCGTTACGAAACGCGTTTGTGGCATTGGGCCTTCTTGAGCGTCAACAAGTAGTAGTACTGAGTCAGCCATCGAAAGTACGCGTTCAACTTCACCACCGAAGTCGGCGTGTCCAGGAGTATCTACGATATTGATATGGTAATCATTCCAAGATATAGCGGTGTTTTTCGCTAAAATGGTAATACCACGTTCTTTTTCAATGTCGTTTGAATCCATCACGCGCTCTTCATTACCGCCGCGTGTTTCTAATGTACCTGATTGCTCAAGTAGTTTATCAACCAATGTTGTTTTACCGTGGTCAACGTGGGCGATAATTGCTATATTTCTTAACTTTTCGATACTCATATGTTCACTCAGAGAAATTGATCTCATTGATCCTGCAGGGGGCTATACGTACTCACCTGCGCTTTCACGAGATGTCCCAGCATAGGATTTAAAAGGGCGCATATTATCCCCTATAAATGGAATGGATGAAAGTTTATCCAAAATAAAATTTCAAACTTTCGCAATAAAATAATTAACCCTTTGTTTTAAAATAATTAATTTTGATGATTAATTTTTATAAATTTATCTCAAAAGGTGGTTTTGAGTTAATTTAAAGCGACTTTACTGCGCATTTTGCATTTTCTTTGTGTTAGTCTAAGGTGATTAATTTGCAAGCAATTATGACTCTGTAAATGTTGCACCTTTTTGGAATTATTACGCACCAAAACAGTGCTTAATCTATATCACCTTTATGTTGTTTATATATTTTTACATAAAAAACAATAGATTATAATAGTGGCATAAAATCAGCTTGTTAGTATTTAAAGTATCTAAGCAGCAATAATAAAACCCAATAGTTGGAGGACACATGTCACAATCGGTTTTAGATTTTATTAAAGAAAATGACGTTAAGTTCATTGATTTACGCTTTACTGACACAAAAGGTAAAGAGCAACATGTTTCTATTCCTCATCATCAAGTTGATGAAGACTTTTTTGAAGATGGAAAAATGTTCGACGGTTCTTCAATTGCTGGCTGGAAAGGCATTAATGAATCAGACATGGTGTTATTACCTGATGCAGATTCAATCAAGCTTGACCCTTTCACAGAAGAAACAACGCTAATCGTTCGTTGTGACGTGGTTGAGCCTTCTACATTACAAGGTTATGAGCGCGACCCACGCTCAGTAGCTAAACGCGCTGAAGAGTACATGCGCTCTACTGGTATTGCTGACACAGTTTTATTTGGTCCAGAGCCAGAGTTTTTCGTATTTGACGACGTTAAATACAAGTCTGACATGTCAGGCTCAATGTATAAAATTGATTCTAAGCAAGCAGCTTGGAACTCAGATAAAGAATATGCAGATGGCAACACAGGCCACCGTCCAGGTGTTAAAGGCGGTTACTTCCCAGTTGCACCTGTTGATGATTTCCAAGATTGGCGTTCTGCAACGTGTTTAGTTCTTGAAGAGCTAGGCCAAGTTGTTGAAGCACATCACCACGAAGTGGCGACTGCCGGTCAGAATGAAATCGCAACTCGTTTTAACACTATGGTATTAAAAGCAGACGAAATCCAAGAAATGAAATATGTTATACACAACATGGCTCATTTATACGGAAAGACAGCAACCTTTATGCCTAAGCCTGTTGTTGGCGATAACGGTTCAGGTATGCACTGTCACCAGTCTTTAGCTAAAGACGGCGTAAACTTATTCGCAGGTGATAAATACGGCGGTCTTTCTGAAGACGCGCTTTACTACATTGGTGGTATCATCAAACATGCTAAAGCAATCAACGCTTTTGCTAACGCGTCAACTAACTCGTACAAACGTTTAGTACCCGGCTTTGAAGCACCGGTAATGCTTGCATACTCTGCACGTAACCGTTCAGCATCAATTCGTATTCCAGTGGTTCCATCTGCAAAAGGTCGTCGTATTGAAGTGCGCTTCCCAGATCCAACTGCTAACCCATATCTTGCATTCTCAGCAATGCTTATGGCTGGCCTTGACGGAATTAAAAACAAAATTCACCCTGGCGATGCGATGGATAAGGATTTATACGACTTACCAGCTGAAGAAGCAGCAGAAATTCCAACAGTGGCAGCCTCATTAGATGAAGCACTAGCGGCATTAGATGCAGACCGTGAGTTCTTAAACCAAGGTGGCGTATTTACTAACGACCTAATTGATGCTTACATTGCACTTAAGTCAAAAGAAGTTGAAAAACTTAACATGACAACTCACCCAGTTGAGTTTGAAATGTACTACAGCTGTTAATTTATTAACCGATAAATAATGTGTGTTTTAAGCCCGCTCTGCGGGCTTTTTTTATGGTAAATTTAACGGTTCTACACTAAAGTAAAGTATGTTTTAACAATGCAGGTTAGCAGGATGATAGGTAAGGTTTTATTGCTATTAATAGCTTTAATATTAAGCCTTAATAGCCATGCGAATAATAAAAAAATTTACGCATGGAAAGATAAAAATGGTGTACTGGTTTTTTCAGATACCCCTCAACCTGGTGCTAAAGAGGTAAAACTCACTAGCCAACACTTCAACATGCCTGCAACAAATACTGATATTCTTGATACTTCACCAACTAAAACAGCGGTAAAGTTTAAAATTAGCATTACATCACCAGAGCCCAACCAAGCTATAAGAGAAAACACCGGCTCTGTATATGTTTCAACTCAGATTGCGCCTCGGTTTGAAGCTGGATTTACCATTGGTTTATTTTTAAATGGCGTTGCCATTGGTGAACCTAGTGACACCACTACGCTGGCGTTAAGAGATGTAGAGCGCGGGCAACACATATTACAAGTTAAACTTTATAATCAACAAAACCAGGTAATTGCAACTAGCCCTGAAAGTATATTTTTTATGCATCGCAAAGGCCTTAATATAGGTCGGTAATTGCAGTTAAGTACGCACAATTAGCGTATATTTTACTAAAAACCTTGCCTACCTCCCCAGGCGCACTAAAATGGTGCAATAATGATTAACAAAACACATTTTAGCCCAGAGCTACTAAATATAATTTGGCAAAACCAAACCACCGCCCTGATGTTACTTGATGAGAGCTTTACACTCATTTACGCCAACACCAGTGCCAGTGAATTACTTGGTTTAGGCGAAAAGCGCTTACCAGGACAAGCGTTCGATGATTTATTTAATTACCATTCTATCGACTTAAAACGTATTGCACAGTATTCGTTAGTTGATGGTGTAGACTGCCACCAGCATAGAGCTGACGTGGTGTTTATCGATTCTCGCCATGCAAAATTAGCGGTCAGCACGCGACGAATAAAGCATAACAACACCTTTTATATTTTATTTGAATGTCGACAAACTGATGACGAAATAAAGCACGATCAAGTCTCAAATCAAATGCATCAATACCAAGCTGCACGTAACTTAATTCGCGGTTTAGCTCATGAAATTAAAAACCCACTGGGTGGAATTCGCGGGGCGGCGCAATTATTGCAATATGAAGGTGATCAGCAAGAAAGAGATCAATGTGCAGAACTGATAATTGAACAAGCCGATCGATTGCGTGAATTAGTTGATAGACTCCTTGGGCCTAATCAGCTGCCGCAAAAATCGTATGGCAATATACATCAAACATTAGAGTCGGTTGTAAAACTCAGTACCTTAGATAACAACCGCGATATTCGGTTAGTGAAAGACTACGATCCAAGTATTCCTGATGTTTATATTGATCAGAGCAAAGTTCAACAGGTAGTGCTAAACATTGTGCGTAATGCACAACAAGCATTGATAGATGGTGGCGAAATAAAAATAAAAACGCGGATTAATTACCAGCATCGTCGTCCTGGCAAAGCCCCTAAAAAGGCACTACTTATTCAAGTAATGGATAACGGCCCAGGTATTGATGCTAATTTACGCGACACCTTATTTTACCCTATGACTACCAATAAAGAAGGTGGCTCGGGACTTGGACTATCTATAGCGCAAACCTTGATTGATCAACATGACGGCTATATCGAATGTGATAGTTGGCCGGGACATACTGAATTTAATATTTATCTGCCGTTTACAGATTAATACTTTGGAGTTTGCATGAAAACAGCTTGGCTTGTAGATGATGATGCCTCAATTCGCTTTGTACTAGAAAAAGCACTGACTCGCGCAGGGTTTGAAGTAGAAAGTTTTGCAGATGCGCAAAATGTACTTAACGCGCTAAAATTTAGTCAACCTAGCGTATTAATTTCCGATGTACGAATGCCTGGCATGGACGGTATGGCATTACTTGAGCTAATAGCAGAGCAAACGCCAGGGCTACCTGTGATCATTATGACCGCCCACTCAGACCTTGATTCAGCCGTTAATGCATTCCAAAAAGGCGCATTTGAGTATTTGGCCAAGCCGTTTGATTTAAATGAAGCGGTTGCACTGGTGGAAAGTGCGTATCGAGCTAATTCAACTAAAAAAACCAAACGTAAAAGCGCGCCCCCCAAAAGTGCCCATATTATTGGTGAAGCCCCGGCTATGCAGGAAGTGTTTCGTGCTATAGGTAAGCTGTCAGCATCAAGTATGAGCGTACTCATCAACGGTGAGTCAGGAACAGGTAAAGAGTTGGTTGCCAGCGCTTTACATAACCACAGCCCGCGTAAAGAAAACCAATTTATAGCCCTTAATATGGCCGCCATCCCTAAAGAATTAGTTGAATCTGAACTGTTTGGCCACGAAAAAGGCGCTTTTACCGGGGCTGATAGCGTGCGTAAAGGCCGCTTTGAACAAGCTAATGGCGGTACCTTATTTTTGGATGAAATCGGTGATATGCCACTGGATGTACAAACCCGCTTATTGCGTGTATTGGCCGATGGCGAATTTTATCGCGTGGGGGGTCATCAAAGTATAAAAGTAGATGTACGCATTATTGCTGCTACCCATCAAAATTTAGAAGAGCTGGTAAAGCAAGGTAAGTTTAGGGATGATTTATTTCATCGTTTAAACGTGGTTCGCCTGCGTTTACCTGCTTTACGCGAGCGTCCCGAAGATATAGAGCGCTTAGCGCTACACTTTTTACATAAAAGTGCAAAAGACCTGCAAGTAGATAGCAAAGTATTAAGCCCTAAAGCAATTAAACAATTGTGTTTATTTAATTGGCCTGGGAATGTTCGCCAACTTGAAAACACCTGCCGCTGGTTAACCGTTATGGCGCCAGGAGAGCTGATTGGCGAGCAAGATTTACCTCCTGAAATTATTGATAATGCCGCCGCAACCCAAGAAGGGGATTGGCTAGATTCATTTCAGCAGTGGCTTAATCAAGAATTTAAACAAGGTAAAGAAAATATTTGGCCGGATATTCAAGCCCAGCTAGAAACCCGCTTAATCAAAACAGCCCTCGCTAATTGTTCTGGCCATAAGCAAGAAGCTGCCGTAAAAATTGGTTGGGGTCGTAATACGTTGACCCGAAAATTAAAAGAGCGCAATATTAGCTGATTGTTAGAAGCATAGAGAAAGCATGAAGTTAATTGAAAACATCCCTTTGTTTAAGCAAATGGAAATTATAAATCGCTTAGATTTTTTTAAAGAATTCACACTCAATGAGCGCCAGATTTTGCTTGAGTCGTTTGGTTTACTTTATTTAATAAATAAAAATCAGTTTTTATTTAAAGAGTTTGATAACGACAAGCGACTGTTTATTGTGCTTAGTGGATCTTTAATGGTGTTTAAACACAATCACCTACTGGAACTGGGCAGTATAGAACCTGGTGAATTTATTGGTGAAGGTGCATTTATTAATAACCGAGAGCGCAGTATTAATGCACGCGCCAAAGAAAGCGCCATAGTACTGGCTATAACTGCAGATGCTCTCACCCGCCTACCTAATGTCATACGCGAAAAAATTAAAGACCGTATTATTGAAGGTATGAGCCTGCGCATTGCAAAACTCTCGGAGCATATAGAAGAGCACGGTTAACAGTTAACTTAATCCATATAAATAACCTGCATTGAGCAATTAAGCCAGCCTGGCTTATTTACATGAGCTGTTATGGTATATGTGTCTGATGGTTTTTCGCCAAAAGGAGTCTTAACCAATGGCTGTGAATGAGTGTAGGTTTGTGAATAATTGCTGTAGTAAATAACTAAATAGCCGTATAAATATTCCCATTTCAATGTGACTTTTGCGCCGCTGATTAATGTGAACTCAGCATGTTGATCAGTAAAGGTTACGACTAGGTCATTAAACTCATCTTTTTCGCACTGGGTTGTTCGCAACCGAGAAGGCATGGTAAAAGCGTCATCCGCATTAGTATTTTTTAGGTAAAAACCGATATTACCATCACCATAAAAGTGATTTGCGCGTGTGGTGTAGCTAATTTCGGGTTGATAGCCTAACCCTTGCATAATAGTAGCTAACTGCTCTGTTTCTTGGCGTAAAATTCTATCATTTGATAATAGTAAAGTAGCTACGCCAAATTCCCGAGGAATGTCATGCTCAACATATTCGTAAGGTAGGGATTGTGTTTTGAGTGCGGCCTCTAACTGCTGGCGCTGTGAGTCCGATAAACCTTTACTAAATATATACACTATAGGCTGTTGGCATGCACTCAACAATAGCATGAGTGCACACGCTAAAATTCCATTTTTCATTATCACCCCCGTTGATTACAAGTGTAGTCTAAAGGAGTGATTTAAAATCGCAACTTAATTTATTTGGCTGTTTAACCTGAAGTCTGGTTATTTAGCCATGCATCGACACTCTGACGTTTGTACAGCACTTCATTAAATAACCGATGACGCTCAAATACTAGCTCACTTTGTTTGGTTTTAAGCCCGCTAGTTAGCTGGCTATGGGTATCGTTAAACTTAGAGATAACTGAAAAGCCACGTTCAGTGTCTTCTTTTACCTGTTGTGCTAGATGCGCTCTTACATCATCAGCGGTTAACAGATCTGAATGCTCTAAGCCCATTAGCTCTTTTTTCATCGCTAATCTTATGCCCATGTTTTACTCCATTATTTATATTCAATCTCTTATACGGCCGATATTGGCAATTAGCGCGCCAATGTGTAATTTTTTTCGCGTGAAGCTTAACCCTGAATTACTTCAGTTTTTTTAAAGACTATAAAAAGAGATACAAAGTTTCATAAAAAATCACATAATCAACTCACCTAACAAGCTCACTTTGGTGCAAAATAGCCACTGAGCCTTTATACTACAGCTAATACCACCCCCACTGAGAAACATGATGAACGAAGAATATATAGAAGTTGAGTTAGAAGAAGAGCCTATAGAGCTGTGCAAATTATTAAAGGTATTAGATCTTGTTGAAGGTGGTGGTCAAGCAAAAAACCTAATTAGCGAAGGCTATGTCGGTGTTAACCATGAAATTTGTACAATCAAACGGAAAAAATTATACAGCGGTGATGTACTTGCATTTGATGGCGAGTTGTTTCAATTAACGTTAAGTGAAGATGCCACTCCAGCAGAACGTCCAGTTATTGATGAAACAGTTACAGCAGAAAAAGCCGCGCCAGTAGCAACAACAGAGCCGGCTAAAAATAAACGCAAACGCACTAAAAAGCCTAAAGTTGATGAAAAAACGGGTCGTCGCCCTATTTCATTTGGCTAACGCTTAAGTTATATGTGTTATTAAAAGCCAGTTTGCATCACTGGCTTTTTTATTCTTTAATAGAATATCAATAATAAAAAATAGATGCTTACATGTCAGAAAACACCTCAAACCGCTGGATAAAACCCGTACTTATTACCGCCTCATTATGGAACATATTAGGTATTCTTGCATTTGTCATGCAGCTGTTTCTCTCTCCAGAGATGATAAGTAAACTACCTGAAGAACAACAACTTGCTTATAACAGCCAACCTTTATGGGCTACTTTAGCGTTTGCTATCGCTGTATTTGGCGGCGCATTAGGATGCGTACTTTTGTTATTCAAAAAGTCACTAGCCAGATTAACATTAATAATCTCTTTGGCAGCGATTTTAGCTCAGCAATACTATAATTTTATGATTATTAATAGCATCAACTTGTTTGGTATTAGCGCTATTTTTATGCCTATTGCAGTCACCATAATTGCGATTGCATTGGTGTATTTAAGTTTCCATTTAAAACAACAGGACTACTTTAAATAGCACTTTTTTGAGTTTAGTTTTGTGGCCAATTATTACTCAGAGTATCCCTTGAATTTTAACTTTTGGCCTTCATCTCTATTTAAATAACGACCAAAATAAATTATACAATATGGTATTTTTTATCATGGTACACACTTTGCAAATCACTACAGAGGTCACTTTTACAAGAATATTAATCTAATTTATTGAAGGGACAAATAATGAAAAATAGTTTCGACACCCAACAACAGCTCACTATCAATGGCGAGCAGTATCATATCAACTCGCTCATGGGACTTGGCGATAAAGCCAAACGCCTGCCTTTCTCGTTAAAAGTATTGCTAGAAAACTTACTACGTAACGAAGATGGTGTGAATATTAAAGAACAAGATATTCAGGCCTTATTAGATTGGGATCCAAAAGCGAAGCCCTCTGCCGAGGTAGCTTTCACTCCAGCCCGCGTAGTAATGCAAGATTTCACTGGTGTCCCTGCAATTGTTGATTTAGCTGCCATGCGTGATGCGATGGAAAAACTCGGTGGTGATCCTGCAAAAATAAACCCACTTTCTCCTGCTGAGCTGGTAATCGATCACTCGGTGCAAGTGGATGGTTACGGTAAAGATGGTTCATTCGACTTAAACTCAAAATTAGAATATGAGCGTAACAAAGAGCGTTACGAATTTTTACGTTGGGGACAAACCGCATTTGATAACTTAAAAGTTGTACCACCTGCAACCGGTATAGTTCACCAAGTGAATTTAGAGTATTTAGCCCGCGTAGTATTTAATGATACAAAAAACGGCAAATCGTTAGCCTACCCAGATACACTAGTCGGTACAGATTCTCATACAACAATGATTAATGGTTTAGGCGTACTTGGCTGGGGTGTAGGCGGCATTGAAGCCGAAGCCGCCATGCTTGGCCAACCTATTAGCTTGCTTATTCCACAGGTTGTGGGTGTTAAATTAAATGGTCGCTTACCTGAGGGCACTACAGCAACCGATTTAGTACTTACTGTTACTGAAATGCTGCGTAACCACGGTGTGGTAGGTAAGTTTGTTGAGTTTTATGGTGACGGCCTTGCCGACTTACCACTTGCCGATAGAGCAACTATCGCTAATATGGCGCCAGAGTATGGCGCAACCTGTGGTATTTTCCCTATTGATGATGAAACGATTAATTACTTACGCTTAACTAATCGCGATGAGAAGCAGCTCAAACTAATTGAAGATTACGCTAAACACCAAGGCTTATGGCGTAATGATGGCGACGAAGCACATTATACCGATAAGCTTGAACTAACTTTAGATGATGTTGTGCCTAGCCTAGCAGGCCCTAAACGCCCGCAAGATAGAATTACTTTGGATAAAGCCGGCAAGGTTATTGGTCAGCACTTAAAAGACTTTCAAGACGAGCGTATGGCACGTCGTGATAAAAGCGATGAAGAGCAAGCGCGTATTGAAAGCGAAGGTCCTACTATCAACCCTGATGAGCCTACCGATGAAGCGCAGTTTATGGGCGCAGCAAAAGTAAACTTTAATGGAGAAGAATTTGAGTTAAATGATGGTGCCTGTGTTATTGCTGCAATTACTAGCTGTACAAACACATCTAACCCAAGTGTTATTTTAGCTGCCGGTTTAGTAGCTCAAAAAGCACGTCAGTTAGGTATTAATGTAAAACCTTGGGTTAAAACTTCACTTGCACCAGGTTCTCAGGTGGTCACCGATTACCTTGAAAAAGCAGGGTTGATGGATGACTTGGATGCGCTTGGCTTTAATTTAGTTGGTTATGGCTGTACCACATGTATTGGTAATTCAGGCCCACTTGCCGATGAAATTAGTGAGGCGATTCAAAAACACAAATTAGTTGTAAGCTCAATTTTATCGGGTAACCGTAACTTTGAAGGGCGCATACATCAAGATGTTAAAATGAACTTTTTAGCGTCTCCTCCTTTAGTGGTTGCCTATGCCATAGCGGGTAGAACCGATATTGATGTTTACAACGAGCCACTCGCGCAAGATAAGCATGGTAATGATATTTACCTTAAAAATATTTGGCCGAGCGTTAAAGAAGTAAGTGAACTAGTAAAAAGTACGGTAACTAAAGAGATGTTCGAAAAAAGCTACGCCAATGTTTACGATGGCGACAGTCGCTGGCAAAAAATTCAAATACCTGATGGTAAACTTTACGATTGGGACGGTGCTTCGACTTATATCAAAAAAGCCCCCTTCTTTGATGGTATGAGTGTTGAACCACCAGGTATTCCAACTATTGAGGGTGCGCGTTGTTTAGCTAAACTGGGTGATTCGGTGACTACTGATCATATTTCACCAGCAGGCGCAATTAAGGCAGAGGCACCCGCAGGGCTTTACCTACAAGAAAATGGGGTTGAAAAAGTACAATTTAACTCTTATGGTTCACGACGTGGTAATCACGAAGTAATGATGCGCGGTACATTCGCTAATGTGCGCCTTAAAAACTTACTAGCCCCTGGTACCGAGGGCGGTGTTACCCGCACTCAACCTGATGATAAGCTAGAAAGTATTTATGACGCGGCAATGGCATATCAAGAAAGTGGAATACCACTAGTGGTTCTAGCAGGTAAAGAGTATGGTACCGGCTCTTCGCGAGATTGGGCTGCAAAAGGGTCATTATTACTCGGTATTAAAGCTGTGATAGCACAAAGCTATGAGCGTATTCACCGTTCTAATTTAATTGGTATGGGCGTACTTCCTTTACAATTTAAAGAAGGTGAAAGCCATGAATCACTAGGCTTAACTGGGCAAGAGCAATTTGATATTCAAGGGTTATACGATAAAACCGACGAAGTCAGTGTAATTGCCACTAACAGTGAAGGTAAACAAGTTAGCTTTAGTGCCGATGTGCGTATTGATACTCCGAAAGAGTGGGATTACTACAAACATGGCGGTATTTTACAGTACGTACTGCGCAATATGCTTGACTAACAGCTTAAAACGAAAATGCAGCCCGGCTCAGTAATGAGCTGGGCTTTTTTATATTATTAATGGATGCTTGCGCTAAATCAATGCCGCTTTATAAAGATTACATACACTAAGAAGACACGCTGCGCAGAGGTCGCTATGTCTTCAATTGTAATAATAAGACTACTTAAAACATCGATTTTGCTTGGATTGTGCTTAATAGTGACAGGCCATGGTTTAATTGTATCGAGCTACTTTACCAACCAGTTCGGCATTAAAGGTATTATTACTGCAGCTGCCTGTATTGCAATTGGCGTACTTTTATCGTTGCCCACAAAAATATACTTAACTATATTATTAGGGTCTGTTGACCTTTGCGGATTATAATTTGTTCAAACTAGGGGCGGTTTAATCGCGGCGCGAGATTTGTAACCTAGTGGGCTAAGTAAAAACCGAGCAACAAAGAGTAAATCGCCCTTAGGCAGAACCCTTCGGGCAGCGCCTGTTTGGCATTGATGCTGCGTTTTCGCCTATTG
>NZ_PNDJ01000265.1:0-214 GCF_005887255.1 Pseudoalteromonas sp. S1609
AGTATGCGAGTATCAAACACTATTTGGCCCATACGTGGGTGCTAAGCGTGTAGGAGGATTTCTCGGTGAAAACACTAATGTTCCTATTTGGCTTTTAGGATCAAGTTTATTTATTGCCCAGTTAGCAGAGCAAAAAGGATTACCCTATGTATTTGCGGGGCACTTTGCACCGCGGTTTGTACATGATGCAATAGCCTTATATAAACGAGAATTT
>NZ_PNDJ01000266.1:0-217 GCF_005887255.1 Pseudoalteromonas sp. S1609
CAACGGATACTTTACCTTGTGCCAAGGTCGTTCCTTTTGCTTTTCGCTACCCGACTTGCATAGCATTGTTTAAAATAAAACTTTGTTGCTGCTTATGTTCGATACCGGTGTGCCCTATGAAATATCGGGCAGGCTTATCAATTTGACAAGTGATCTTGCTTGAGCTGCCCTTTAAATCACGCAGTAAAAATCCAGCTTGTTTAATACTTAAATTCTC
>NZ_PNDJ01000267.1:0-314 GCF_005887255.1 Pseudoalteromonas sp. S1609
TTTTTGGTTTTTATTTAGCGGTGTTTTATAAAGCTGGCGAGTAAAGCCAATAACCCCATTAAGTGGTGTGCGTAATTCATGACTCTGTTTTGCTAAAAAGTCAGACTTATCGCGGTTAGCATATTGGGCTTCTTTTTTCGCCATAGTGAGCTGTATATTTTGTGTTTCGTATTGCTCAAGCGTGTCGCGGTAATCACTAGTTGCTTGATCAATATTTTTTTGCAGTTGATCTTTTTGCATCACCATAGAGTGGGATATGGTATTGAGTCCTTCACGCAATAGTTCAAACTCCCCATTCATTGGCTCAGTTAAGC
>NZ_PNDJ01000268.1:0-354 GCF_005887255.1 Pseudoalteromonas sp. S1609
GCTCCCCTCAGGGGGCCCCCCGCCTGTCCCCCAAAAACACGTGCAGCCCAGCCCATTAAAATCGGCGGCATATACTCGCCTTGATAGTAATTGAGGAGGAAAATAGATTGACCGCATCTTACTTGTGAATAAGGTACATATTGGTATTTATATTAAATACATATTTTCAATACATCTTATATAAAAATTACGTGAGGATTTAAAAAAAACATTCTTTTCCAACAATGAGTCTGTGTTGTAGCTACCCAAGGAATTGGAATTATTGATAAGATTGAATAATGAAAATGCGGTTGTTTTCCCTGTGCATTACCTGAATCTCCCTAAACACCAATATCTGAGCCAGCCTTAACAACA
>NZ_PNDJ01000269.1:0-244 GCF_005887255.1 Pseudoalteromonas sp. S1609
CAGAAAAAAGATGTACGGTTTTGTTCCACCGAGTAAAGAGCTCTAACACGATTAATCGAGGATCATCAGCTTGTTTTATTGCGAGAGAAACAATCAATTTAGCAATTAAACCACCTCGGGCAGAATCTACAAAACGAATCAGTAAAGTGTGTGCAAAATCAACCGCTTGATCAAAAGCAGAATCAAAATCACTTTCCTCTTCCCATGTTGGGTTAAACATACAAATTGTTTGGCTTAAGCTAAT
>NZ_PNDJ01000270.1:0-320 GCF_005887255.1 Pseudoalteromonas sp. S1609
ATTGGCGGTAAGTGCCACAATAGGTAGCTGATCAAAATGCCTGTGTGCGAGTATTTGCCTTGCTACTTCATCACCATTAATATCTCGAAGCTGCAAATCAAGCAATACTAAATCAAGATCATCTTCGGTCTCTACAAACGATAAAGCATCTTCACCCGTTGCAGCCCACAACACTTCATGCCCACGCGGTTCTAATATGGGAAGTTGAGATTTCAGCATTAATTGGTACATCTTCCACAATTAAAAAATATAATCTAAGTCACACATAACTATGCTAGGTAGGTCAACTAAATAAATTAAGCGTAATTAGAACGGTAAAG
>NZ_PNDJ01000271.1:0-255 GCF_005887255.1 Pseudoalteromonas sp. S1609
AACACGCAATCAGTAGCAATTAGTTTAGTTTTAGCACAGGCTTAATCGGCTGCAATTAATTGATTTTCTAAATATGCCATATCGTTAATTGCATAACGGAAACGCTTTGCTTTACATAAACGAACACCATCAATAATAGTAGCATGGGTTAATGAATCTGAAATAATCTCATCGTCTGCACCTAAAATAGTTTCAACCACGCCTGTATTCGCGTCATAACATGCTTATAACAAAATTGTGGCTAGCTTCACTAAA
>NZ_PNDJ01000272.1:0-279 GCF_005887255.1 Pseudoalteromonas sp. S1609
GTGTGACGCGAATGCTTTACCTGTTTCTATATCACCTTGAACTAGGTTAATTACCCCAGCAGGTAAACCGGCTGGTTCCCAGAGTTTAAGGGTTTGCTCAGCCACCATAGGTGTAAGTTCAGATGATATAAATACCACAGTATTACCGGCGAAAAGAGCAGGTACAATGTGGCCCTTTGGTAAAGGCCCAGGGAAGTTGGATGGGCCAAATAGAGGAACCACCCCATGTGGGTGAGGACGGATGCGCGCCCGGCCTTGCGGCGTGGCGTTTTCGACCTC
>NZ_PNDJ01000273.1:0-213 GCF_005887255.1 Pseudoalteromonas sp. S1609
AAGCCTGCACCAGGGCCGCTATAAACAATATTACCGCCACGGGAGCCCGCAATTGGTCCTACATCAACCACCCAATCGCCATGGCGAATAACACTTACGTCGAGCTCAACCACAAACACAGACCTACCACCGCCAAATAGCGCATCTAGTGCCGCTAATAAGGCTTGAGTATCGGCAGGGTGTACACCTGCTGAGGGTTCCTCTAACACATAC
>NZ_PNDJ01000274.1:0-273 GCF_005887255.1 Pseudoalteromonas sp. S1609
ATCGCAGCATTATTACTGACTAATGTACTTACCTTTGATAACTGCTCATCATCAGCACCAATAAAATGCGTCTTGGGGTATGCCGCTTGGTTAGTATCAATAAAGTTTTGCGTTGCAAACACATCGGTTACTTTTAATGGGCAATTTAATAACACCAGTACATTGTTTTCGCCTAGTACAAGGTATTGAAGACGGTGCTTGCGGTACGTCTTTTGGCCAAGCTCGGCAATTAGTTTAAGATGTGTTGTAGAAATCATGAGAGCGTGTTTATAT
>NZ_PNDJ01000028.1:0-124788 GCF_005887255.1 Pseudoalteromonas sp. S1609
TCAAGAGGCTCAAATTAATTTGAGCCTCTTGATTGTACTTAAACTTATCGTTTAATTACATTTCAAACTTGTCGCTTAATTATATTTCAAACTGATAGTTAAATTTAATGCCAACAGTAAGCGGGCGATTAATAAAGTAACCATAGTTACGTTGTATGTCTGCGCCATTGGCTGTTGTAATATCCGCATCTGAGCGACGAACAGAGGTAACCGCATATTTATTAAATAGGTTATCTACATATAACGTAGTCGACCACGCATCGGCGGTTAATTTAGCTGAAATATTACTTAAGCTATAACCTGGGAGTGCTTCACCGTTGTCACGTAGGCCTACTTTTGAAATTACATCACTTTGTGCAGTTAAACCATAGTTAATATCAAGGGTTTTATCATTTAAAACGTCTGTTTGGTAGTTAATCCCCATAGAGAACTGATGCTCAGGTGAGCCCGGTAAACGGTCGCCATCTACCGCGCCATCACTCCCGTCAGCATTAAATAAATACGGAGCGTCTGAGGTTAGTTCTGCTTTTGTATAGGCATAAGTTGCATAGGCTGTAAATGAGTCTGATAAAATTGCACGCGTGGCAATTTCAATCCCTTTCGCATTTGCGCTACCAGCATTTGATAAGTAAGGTAATTGGCCTACTGTTGTTGCACCGGCAATTTGTGCGTTGTCCCAATCTACATTGAATAGCGCAGCATTAAAGTGCAGCTGGCTTCTCATCCAAGTACTTTTGAAGCCTAGCTCATAGTTAGTGGTTGTATCGGCATCGTATAGCATTTCATCAGGTGTACCACAGCCTGTTTGTTGATCCTCAGGTAGAGGGGTTGGGCAAGGCACTAAGCCATTTGAGCCACCAATTCTAAAGCCTTCACTAATGGTTGCATACGCCATCACTGAATCTGTAAATTGGTATTTAGCATTAAATTTGAAAAGATTACCGTTATCACCGGCTTCGTTCTCTTCAAAGTTAACTGAAATTGCATCAGGTGCAGCACCTTCATACAAGGTATTTGCTAATGGGAAATCAAAAGCCGCTTTTGATTCTACGTCGTATTCGTAAAAACGCGCGCCAATGGTAATGTCGAGTTTATCGGTTACCTGGTAACCCACTTCACCAAAAAGTGCAGACTCAGTGACTTTGCTGCCAGTAATTTCTAAATACTCTAAAGAGTCAGGTCTAAGTTGTGCGCCACCAAAATTATCAACCGCGAACTGATCAAAGCCTGGCGTAAACTCTCTGCTTGATGCGTCGGTATCGGTTTTATTGTAAAAACCACCAACAATCCAGCTTAGGTCGCTATCGCTTTGTGAGACCAAACGTAGCTCTTGAGTGAAGGTATCGACTTCGTCTAATTCACGGGTAAATGCCGAAAACGAAGGAAACTCTTCGTAGCCATAGTCTAAACGAATTAAAAGGTCAGTTTGGTCGCGTTGACCATCGGCTTCAAAGTGTGAAATACCGGTAGCTGATACCAGCTCAGCAAAACCTAAGTCGGCTTTAAGTTCAAGGCTGAGTAATTGATCTTCTTTTTCCCGTGGCTCTTCAAAACGGTACGCTGACTCGTATTTGCCGATGCGATCATTTAAACCATTATTTTCGTTTAGGCTATTGTGATGAACAATTGAGCGACCTTCGGTGTCTTGCTTTTGATAGAAGTAGTTTAATGTGCCTTCGAATGACTCGTTTGCCTTGTAACGTAATGAAATACGCCCAGTTGTGGTGGTTTCACCGTTGGCGTCTTTTACATTTTTAAGATTGCTGTTTACTGCATCAAGGTTTGTCCAATCAGGGTCGGTGATCGACACACCTGGTTCACGAACGGTGTAGGCGTAGTCAATAAACCCTGGGTCTTCATAAATATTTAAGCTGGTACGAACAGCAAGTTTGTCTTCAATTAATGGTAAATTGAAGATAAAACCGGCTTCGCCGCCGATTGAATCACTTTCTTGAGTTTGAAAAACATCACCAAATACTTCACCTGATATGAAATCAAGCTCTGGCTCTTTAAGCATGTAGCGAATAGCGCCACCTAATGTACCAGCCCCGTATAGTGTGCCTTGTGGCCCAATAAGTACTTCCACTCGTTCTACATCAACAAGGCGCATATCTACCGATACTGGAATTTCGTTAATGTAAGTAGCTACCGTGCCGCCATCTGATGAAGGGCCTGATGAATTTGTATTTAAACCGCGAACTATAATAGGTGAGCCAGAGCGACCACCTTGATCAGTAATTGTTAAACCTGGCACCCAACGCGCTACATCGGCTAATTCGCTGATATTTTGGTCTTTCATTACATCGGCATCAAGCGCAGTAATGTTAAGAGGCGCAGCCTGAATAGAGCCACTTCGGCGTGTTGCTGTAACCTCAATAACTTCAAGCGATTTATTTTTTTCAATAATTTGCTCTTGTGCTGTTGCATTACCGCTAAATAATACACCGCTCAGTGCGCTTGATACAGCCAAGGTTAACAGGCTTGGTTTAAACATAAAAATTGATCCCAGTTAGATTTAGTACGTTAATAAATGAGCACTAATAGTATCAGGGAGTTTTGTTGATGGAAATAAAAATATGAATTTTAATTCACTTTTTTAGAATAAAAATTAAAGTGTGGGTTTTTACTTAAATTTAAAGTTTAAATATAACAAGGTGTTTGTATAAATAATGCACACACAGTAGATGGTATATATTGTTTTAAGTGCAACAATGAATGGTGTGAAAGGAGAGATAAAACGCAGGCTTAGTTATACTAAGAGGGAGTTGTAAAATAGGAGATGAGAAGTTGCGCCATGATAGTTCATGACGCAATTAAATTATTAAACTCTAAGCAGCAGGCTGCTTTTTACCATTAGACATGGAGCTGCCTACCGAGGCAATAATCACCAGTAAAATAGCCAGCCACTGCCAAATGCTTAGCAGTTCACCTAAAATAACTAAGCCAGCGAGTGCTGCAATTGCAGGTTCTAGGCTCATTACAATACTAAAACCTTGTGGCGACATATTACGTAAAGTAATCATTTCAAGAGTATAAGGCAGGGCGCTTGAAAGCACGGCGATAGCAATACCTAATGGAATAATATCCCAAGTAAATGCAGCACTTTGTGAAATGCCGCCATAAGGTACCAGCACAATGGCTGATATTGTCATGCCCATCGCAACCGTTGCGCCACCAGAGCTTTGACTGCCTGTTTTCTTACCAAATAAAATATAGCCAGCCCAACAGGCACCCGCCGCAAGTGCGAGTACTACACCGACTGGATCAAGGCTGTCTTGACCTTTCATATCAGGTAAAAGTAATAAAATACCGGCCACTGCACAGGCAACCCAAAATAAGTCACGTTTTCTGCGAGAAGAAAACAACGCGACAGCTAATGGGCCTGTAAATTCAAGCGCAACCCCAATACCTAATGGGATACGTTCTATCGCGTAATAAAATAGAATATTCATGCCGCCTAAACTTAAGCCATAAATTAATATGGGTAAGCGTTGGCTTGCAACAGGGAAGTGTTTCCATGGTTTAAAAATCAAACACAAAATAGCGGCCGAAAACCCTAAACGTAAGGCTGTTGTGCCCTCAGGTCCAACAATAGGAAAAAGCTGTTTAGCCAGTGACGCGCCTGACTGAATCGTCATCATTGCTAGCAATATGCATAAAATAGCCAGTAATAGATCTTTGGTTGATTTTTGCATGGATGTCCTTAAAGATTGCGATGAATTTTGGCGGCATGTTACCTGCTTTTGATCTCAGAGGTAAGTCAAATTTTGTGATCTTTTTAAGCTTAATTCAAAATAGCAGTGTTTAGTAAAGTGTGCTCAAAGGCCAAGCGATAAAATACGCTTATCGCTTAGCCGGTAGTTTTTGTTTTATTCAGAGGATAAATCTGCTGGGTAAACAACACCAAGTTGTGCGCGTGCGGTATCAAGTACTTGCATTACATCGACAGAAAGCTGATGAGTATTAACGCTAGACTCCCCCTGATTTTGCTCAATGGTATTGATAAAGTTCTCGAGTTCGTACTTCATAAAGTGCTCGTCAAATTCCGTGCTAATAAGCTCTTTATGACCATTGTTAGCAATAAACTCTATTTTTTTAAGCTGCGACACGGCTTCAATTCTAATTCGACCTAATTCCCCCTGAATTTCAGTGATATTTTCGCCTTGTGAAATTTTCGAATAGCTGATCACCGCTTGTCTGTCGGGATAATTTAAAAGCACATCGCCTGCACCATCTACACCACTTTCAAGTAATACGCCGCTGGCGTGAACAGAGCGTGGTACTCCCCATAATGCAATAACGAGATAAAGTGGGTAAATACCCAAATCTAGTAAGGCACCATTAGCAAATTCAGGTAAAAAAGTATTCGGGCGCTCACCATTTTTATACTTGTCGTAACGTGATGAATACTGACTAAATTGACCAATAAACTTACGTGGTGTGCCTATTTTTTTTAGGGCAGCTTGTAAGTGCGCAAAATTAGGTAAGTGCGTTGTCATCATCGCTTCCATGTAAAGGCGCTGATGCTGCTTTGCCGCAGTTAAAATAGCCGCAAGTTGCTTGCTATTAGCCGCTGAGGGCTTTTCGCCTAATACGTGTTTGCCCGCTTTTAAACACTGTATTGCATATGCACTGTGCAGGCTATTTGGCGCCGCTATATAAACTACGTCTACTTGTTTATCTTGGCACACAGCATCAATAGAGGTAAAAATTTTAGCATCGGTATTTGTTGGATGATTAGCTAAAAAGCGCTCGCCGCTGCTTATTTGGCGAGAGCAAATACCGTATAAATTAAAATTGCTGAGTGTATTAGCCGCTGCCAATAACGTGTCGCTAATAAAATTAGTACCTACAATTACAAAATTCATGAATAGCCTTTGCTGTTTTTAAACAAGTGCGCAGTTTAACAATGTTTGGCTCTAAATGCGCGGGCAGAGCAATTAAACCAACGTTTAATGCTAGTACATAACGTAGCTTGCTCCTGATAACCTAAAAGCTCTGAAATTTGAGTCACCGACAATTGGTTTTGTAATAAATAGTGCTCACATAAGGCGCGGCGAGTAGCGTCTTTGAGCTTTACAAAACTGGTATCGTGCTTTTTAAGTTCTCGGTGCAAGGTGCGAGGGTGAATATTAAGCGCAGCGGCAATGGTATTATTAGCGCTTTGAAATATCGGCAGCATAATACGAATAAGCGCGCTTACCTGAGCAGGCAAAGATTGGCTATAAGCATTATTTTCAGCTAAAAAGTTAAGTGCTGCTTGGGTTTTATGCTGCTTAGTTACGTTAAGTGTTAAATCTAAGTCTTGTTTGGCAATTAATACACCGGCGCTATTTCTGTGAGTAATAACCTTACAGCCAAAATGCTGGTGGTAGGTCAGCTTATTTGTGCTTAGGGTGTGAGGTAAAAATACACTTTGTGGCTTACAGCGGCCATTACTTATATTTTTTAAAGTGGCAATGGCCAATGCAATGGTGAGCTCTATTACTTGGTTTATTGCCGGTAATGGCCTGAGATTTATAGCGAATGATAAAAACACGTGCTCATTATCATCAAGTGGGTGAGTGGTTAAATTAAGCGCTGGCGTATGTAAGTGCAAATATTTTATCACCCAATCTAGCGCCTCGGCTAAATTAGTGCCTGTTTGAGCGGCTATTGCAATATGGCCTAAAATATCAAAGCTTTGCAGGCTTGCTAGTTTTAAACCAAAATTTGGACAATTCAGTGTATTGGTGCAATGCTCTAATAGCTGTGCATACGCGCGGTAAGTAAGGGTCTCTTGCTCTAGTTTATTAAAGTCCACATTAATGGCGCACTGCTGCATTATGGCAGCGAGATCTCCCCCAAGTTCTGCAATTAAATGGTCTATTCCTTGTAAAGAAGTGACTCTAATTAAACGGCTCATAAAATATACTTTTGGTGAGGGTGTCTAAAAATAACAAGTTTTTATTCGATGTTCCATGCAAACTGGTTTTTTAATTGGAGAATAATTATGCATACCACTACATTTGATTACATTGTTGTTGGCGCAGGCAGTGCAGGCTGCGTTATTGCATCGCGATTATCTGAAAATAAAAATGTGAGTGTGTGCTTAATTGAAGCGGGCGGCAGTGATAAAGGTGCAATGGTTCAAATGCCTGCAGGGGTTGCTGCTAGTGTGCCTTATGGCATTAATAGCTGGCATTACAATACGGTACCTCAAAAAGAACTTAATAACCGCTGCGGATTTATGCCTCGTGGCAAAGTGCTTGGCGGTTCAAGTTCCATTAATGCCATGGTTTATATTCGAGGTAATAAGCACGATTATAATAATTGGGCTGCACTGGGCAATGAGGGCTGGGACTATGAGAGTTTATTGCCTTATTTTATTAAAGCTGAAAATAATAAAACCTTTACTGAAAGTGATGTACACGGGGTTAATGGCCCTTTGCATGTGCAGGATTTAAGCCAGCCAAGCCCAGTAAATCAGCTGTTTTTAAACGCCTGCGAACAACAAGGTGTACCGCACAATGGCGATATAAACGCAGGGCAGCAAGTGGGAGCCAGGTTATCGCAAGTGACTCAATATCAAGGGGAGCGTTGTAGCGCGGCAAAAGCGTATATAACCCCCCATTTAAATCGAAAAAACCTAACTGTGCTTAGCAAAGTACACGTTAATAAAGTACTTTTTTGCGATAAAACCGCAACCGGAGTCTCTGTTTCTATAAACAATAAGGCCGTTGTATTGCATGCAAAAAAAGAGGTGGTTTTAAGCGCTGGCGCAATTAACTCACCGCAAATTTTAATGCTATCGGGAGTTGGCCCTAAAGAGCAACTAAAGCAGCATAATATTGAAATAGTAAACGAGCTTTCTGGTGTTGGAGAGAACCTTCATGACCACTTAACCGTTGTGCCATTGTATAAAGCTAAATACAGTAAAGGCACATTTGGTATAAGTGCGGGTGGGGCGTTTAATATTGCAAAAGGATGCGTTGATTGGTTTGTAAAACGTGAAGGGCAGCTTACTAGTAATTTTGCAGAATCACATGCCTTTATAAAGCTATTTTCCGATTCAAAAGTACCCGACGTACAGCTTGAATTTGTAATTGGGCTGGTGGATGACCATAGCCGTAAACTGCACCTAGGCCATGGTTATAGTATTCACTGTAGTATTATGCAACCTAAAAGCCGTGGCACGATTCGATTAGCCGATGCCAACCCCTTGAGTGCTCCACTTATTGATCCTAATTATTTAAGCCACCCCGATGATTTAAACGTGATGTTAGCGGGGCTTAAAAAAACACTGCAGATTATGCAAAGTGAAGCATTTGATGTAATTAGAGGTAATATGGTTTACCCGCTAGATATTAACAATAATGAGCAGCTTATTGAGTATATTAGGCAAACGGCCGAGACTGAATATCACCCTGTAGGCACTTGTAAAATGGGGCAAGATGCCATGGCGGTAGTGAATAGCCAACTACAAGTACATGGCGTGAAAAATTTGCGTGTGGTTGATGCCTCAATTATGCCGCATATAATTACCGGCAACACTAATGCCGGTGTGATAGCCATTGCCGAAAAAGCAGCTGACTTAATTAAGCTAGCTTGACTTATAAAACGCTGTTAACCATTGCTGCCAGTCTTGCTCTAGTTTGATCATTTGCAGGTGTTTTTTAGCAGCAAAATGCTTGCTTTTATCCTCGTCAGCTAAAAACGGCCCTACACGACATAGCGAGCAATAATTATCGGATAAGTAAGCAGGAAAAGTTAACAAGCTAGCCAGTTCAGGTAAGGGTTTTTCACTAAATACATAGGTAATGCCGCTGGTGTCTTTAACGTGCTTATCACGGTCAACATTGCGAATTTTATAGCCACTAAAGTGACTAATATCAAATGGCATTTGCCCTTGATATTGTTCGTTTAAATGGGTATTTAAACTGCCTTCAATATTCCATTCACGGTACGGTTTAACATCTTTTGAAGTGATGAAACACAGCCCTGCGCCTTGCGGGTTTAAAGCAAACTCATTAGCGTATTTTATAAATTGATGCAGTAATGCACGGTTAAGTACGTTCATGCTGGTATGGCGAGTATTATGTTCAAATGCATCACGACCAACAAACGCAGGAATAAGCGGAAATTGAAAAATAACCACATCAAAACTATGTAAATGCTGGCCAAGCGCTTGCCAACATTGTGGGTTGGTTACATCAAAACTATTAAGTACTTCTACCTTTTGCGACTTTAAAGCATTGAGCGCATTGTCTGGGTATTTTTGCTCAATAGTTGATTGGTCGTCGTAAGTGGATGCCACTAACTTTTTTGGCTTAATATGACGATAAAGCGCATTTGAAAACGATAAATCGCCATCACCTACTGTAAGTATGTTCCAGTTTGGATTTAAATACATATTAGCGTGAAGATGTGTTTGGTTTTTCGGGCTCATCATCTTGCTGAGGTGCTTGATGCAACCTGTACATAGCTAAACGTGTTTTTAAACCCTCAATAGCAACCTGTTTTAAAATTAGGTTAAAGGTAATCAAAATAGCAAAAACAATGTGGATAGGACCATGGGTAAATCCTGCGTCAGGATCAAATATAGATAAACCAAACAATACAAACAACACAACCATTAGTATTTCAATGAGTTGATTTGAATAAAAAGAAAGACGACCTTCGCTTTTATGATCTTTTTTTATGCTAATGGCACAAAAAAAAGGGATCACTTTTATTTTAAAAGCGGCGTTTTTTTCTACAAAATTCTCACCAAGGTCAGTGAGCTGTTGGCGCAATTGGTCTATCATGGGGTGTCCTCTCAATACAGTGCGCGGATGTTACCCTATTACAGACCAATGGTTAAGTAATGGCGTGTTATTTAGGGTAAATACTCATACCAATAATTAAGATATGACACACAAACACCACAGATGTGAGCACAAAGCGCATTTTTTGGTAATCTTTGTGGTAACTCTGCCAATTAACCGACGCTTTTTCGAAAATCAGAACCAACCAAAAACTCGCGCCTAACCACGCAAGCATCCACTCAATCGGCAAAAATGATAAAAACGGAATAGGAATGACCGGCAGCACAGCTTTAATGGCATCGGCAAAGCTTTGTTGCCCTGCATGCCATAAACTACCTGCCATAAACGCTAAAATAGCGATGCTGTAAAAACTAAAAAACTCTAAATTAACACTGTTACTGCCAAACATAAGTGGCCAACCCACACAGCCTAAAAACGGCAGCAAGCCCAAATAGCCTAGTTGAATGTGATTAACAAATTTTTCCATGGGTAAGCGCCTTAATCGAGTAGGTATTTCAACACTGCTAGTGTAACAAGGATAGATAGAGTTATCTTATAAAATTTATACAATAATTAAACGACCATGTTATTTATGACGATCACTCATTTTAATTAAAATAGTGTTTTTTGAAGCGCTAAGTTAGTGATTATTCGATTATTACCTATACTGATTGTGGGAATCACTAAATGGATGATTAGTATGGCTAACAATGTCACTCGACGTAAATTTTTAAGTACGCTAGCGGTCGGTGCTGCGACCTCTGCTGTCGCATTTAAAGCGCCGTATGTGTTTGCAAAAAAACCGGTTACGCTTAGAGTCATGGGAACGCATGTAACTTTACAAGAAGAGCTTAGAGTCCGCGCCATGCAAGAGCTCGGTATTAATATTGAATTTACCCCTATGGGGAGTGCGGCCGTTTTACAAAAAGCAGCAGCTGATCCCTCTTCATTTGATTTATATGAACAATGGTCTGACTCAATTAATATATTGTGGCAAGCCAATGCTATTCAACCAATTGAAGTAGAAAGACTAAAATATTGGCAGGAAATAAACCCACTAACCAAAACCGGTAAGTTAGTTCCCACAGCAAAATTGGGCGCAGGTGATGCGCCCAACAAAATTTTATATGTTCAACAAGATGGCTCACTTGGAAGCCAAGCAACTGATAAAATAAGTTTTATGCCTTATGTTCACAATGTGGATTCATTTGGCTATAACACTAATTTTATACCTAAGGGTGTGGCTTACGAGACTGAGTCATGGGGCTGGTTGCTTGAAGAGAGTAACAAAGGTCATGTAGGTTTGGTGAATGCCCCCACCATAGGCATTTTCGATGCCGCATTGGCAGCCCAGGCTCAAGGGCTGATGACATTTAATAATATTGCCAATATGAGTGTTGCAGAAATAGACAAACTGTTTGCAATTTTAATTAATAAAAAGCAAGCAGGGCATTTTTCTGGGTTTTGGACGTCGGTGCCACAATCGGTTGAGTTTATGCTTAAAAAGCGTGTGCACATACAAAGTATATTTTCTCCGGGGGTGACTGCATGTAGAGCCCAAGGTTTACCCGTTGTTAATGCATCTCCTAAAGAAGGGTATCGAGCATGGCATGGAGTGATGTGTCTCTCTGCTAATACGGTAGGGCATGTAAAAGACGCCGCTTATGAATACATGAACTGGTGGTTATCGGGCTGGCCTGGTGCATTTATTTCCAAGCAAGGTTATTACATTTCTAATCCAGAACGTAGTAAAGAAATAATTACCACCCCCGAATGGGATTATTGGTACGATGGCAAAGAAGCGACTCAACCACTAGCGGGTACCGATGGCAAAAATATAATTATGCCAGGGCAAATTCGCGATGGCGGCAGCTATGAAAAGCGCTTTTCTAATATTGCGGTGTGGAATACAGTGATGGATAACTACGATTACAGTTTAGATAAATGGTTTGAACTACTAAACGCATAAGGGAATTGAATGCTGAAACAGTTAATTGGTTCTTTATCTATTAAAGTATTATCTTCGTTGGCTATTTTTATTTTAATACAAATAATAGTTTACGTTGTTATTAATGAGCGAACCGACAAAATAGAGCAAGCCAGTAAAAATGTATTGAATATTAATGGGCTGTCAGTTGTTGTATTTGAAATTAACAAAGATATTTTACAGATTCAACGAGATATTTCGGTTTATGGTGTGTCGGGTAGCGAGGTTATTTTTGATAAAATAAAAAGCACTCAGCAAAGTATTCAAGCGCGGTTAATTGAAGCACAACAGCGAATTCAGCAACACAAGATTAAAAACTCATTAAACGCCATGCAATCATTGGTTTTAAATTATGGCAAAAGTATCGATAGTCTTAAAAAACGATATGATGAAAAGTCTAAAATTATTGAGCAACAGTTACCAAATACCTACGAATTAGCATTAACTACCTTAGCAAGCAGGGATGGAGAAACGGCCAGGCTGGGCAAGGACTTATTATTGTTTCAGCTAAAGGATCATTGGCATCATCTGTATCGCAATTCAGTCCTGTTTTTAACTCAACGCGATTACGCCAAACGTAGTCAAGTAAAACAGCGGCTACAATTAATTAAACAATTAACCAACAGTGGCGCTACAAACAAAATGATTGGCCACAACAAGGTCGAGCAACTAAATAGTTTAACAACTAAATTCGAGTCTTTATTTGCTCAGGCCATTCAAGTTAATAGAAACTATTTAACCTTAAGTAATATTGTTATTGCCGGTGATTCGGTCGAGTTTTCAGCACTTGCCAAAAAATTGCAAGAAGATGCATTGTTGTTGCTTAGTGATATTTCGAAAACCAGTCAAGAGAGCATTGATGCTGCGCAAACTGTTATTCAAGTGTCGTTATTTTTGTCTGTTACCTTGTTTATTCTTTTCGCTTTATTTTTTCACTTTCATATTATTAAAGCGATTAACAGGCTCACAGTTAGTTTTAGATCATTTCTAAATGGTGATTTCTCAGCAAACATAGCTGATATTAACCGTGAAGACGAAATAGGGTTTTTAGCCCAAGCAGCAAATAAATTTAGAGTGCTAAACGAGCGCCTAGTTGAAGCAAAAAAAGCGGCAGAAGAAACATCCCGAATCAAATCTGAGTTTTTAGCTAATATGAGCCATGAAATACGCACTCCCATGAACGGTATTTTAGGCATGGTACAGCTAGTGAGTAATACAGAGCTTGATGCTAAACAAAAACGCATGATTGAGGTTATTAGCTCTTCAGGCAACAGTTTATTGGTTATTCTTAATGACATTCTTGATTTAAGTAAGCTTGATGCCGATAAAATGCTACTAGAAAATAGAGAGTTTAAATTAAGTGCTTTATTGTATGAGCTGGAACAAATTTTTAAATCGCAAGCCGACCATAAAAATATAGAGTTTAAAATAGTAAAAGAAAAAGTAGATTCTGTTGATTTGGTACAAGGCGACGAAACCCGTTTAAAACAAGTACTAATGAATTTATTGGGGAATGCATTTAAATTTACAGAGTATGGAACAGTAACATTATCTGTTGCTCTAAAAGAGAAAAATAGCAGTGAAGTGATGTTACTATTTAGCGTTATCGATAGTGGTATAGGTATTTCACAACATAGTATAAAAACGTTATTTGATGCTTTTACACAAGCTGACACTTCAACAACACGTCGTTTTGGTGGTACAGGGCTTGGATTAACTATCTCTAGTAAAATATTAAACTTAATGGGCAGTAATTTACAAGTAGAAAGTGAATTGGATAAGGGTTCGAGATTTTATTTTCAGTTAACGCTTAGTACTCCATCATCAAATGTGGCTGAAAAACAACAAGCACAATTACCCGATGTAAATATTAAAAATAAAGATGTGCAGGTATTAATTGCCGAAGATAATCCGGTAAATCAAATCGTGCTAGAAAGCTTTTTAAAAGCAATGGGTATTAAACATATAACCGTGGCAGATAATGGTGAAATAGCGCTTGAGCTATGTACTAAACAACAATTTGATTTAATTATGATGGATATTCAAATGCCGGTAATGGGCGGGCTTTTGGCAACTAAATATATTAGGGAACTAGCCAATTACCACGATGTGCCCATTATTGCCGTTACTGCAAACATCACTGAAAAAGACGAGCCTGAGTACGTGACAGCGGGTATAACTAACACTATAAACAAGCCTATAGAATTCAATAGTTTAAAAGTTATAATTGACCAGTATAGCGAGTAAGAATAAACATCCTATGTGCTTTTATATTTTTTGGTGGTATTGGTTAGCAATACACTCAAAAGTTAAAAGCGCCTTTAGGCGTTTTTAACTTTAATTAGCAATACATATTTTCATTGGTTTATTCATTATCACCACCAAAATGCTAACTACTGGGTTGTATCTCTAAGTAGCTGTTAATGGTTGATTCGAGTTTTTTGTAGCTAGTTTGAATGAGCTCTAATTTATTCTTCATACTGCCCATGGCATTTTCACTGGCCATTACTTCTAATTCATCAAATAATTTATGCAAGTTAGCCGCACCTACATCACCCGATGAGCCTTTCAAGCCATGACTTAGTTTTGATATTTGCGATAAATTATTGTTATTTATTGCATCCTCAAGTTCTTCTAGCTTCATTGGTGTACTTTGAAGGTATAATTCGCATACTTTTATAAGCAGCTCTTCATTATTTAATAACCGAGATAGCGCGTTATCTTTATCCCAATCAGGTAAACTTTGACTATCCAAAGTATCAGAAATTGGTTTATTAATTTCGTTAAGCTGATTATTTTCCAATGGAGCTTCTTTTATAAAAGTTGAAGACAACCACTTTGTAGCTGTTGCAACTAATACCTCTGCAGAGATTGGTTTAGTGATGTAATCACTCATTCCTGCATCTAGGCATTTTTGTCTTTCACCCATCATTGCATTAGCAGTCATAGCGACTATGGGAATATCAATATTTTGAGGCGCTGCTTCACCAGCTCTTATTTGTTTTGCTGCATCATAACCATTCAATATAGGCATTTGGCAGTCCATAAATACACAGTGGTATTGATGATTATTGGCCACCGAGTTAACAAGTTTTTCTACTGCTTGTTGGCCATTTGACGCGGTATCTATCTCTAAAGATAAACATGACAATATACCCGCGGCTACTTCTATATTTATTTCGTTATCATCAACGATAAGAACATGTGCCCCTTTAAAGTCAGAGTTATCAGTTTTAACTGAGTCTGATTCACGGCGTTTGTTAATATTAATATTACTGCTACCAGCACTTATTTTATCTTCAAGGCTGCGTTCATCGGCGACTGCTTTTAAAAACTCTGAAATAAGTATTGGTTTAGAAAGTAAGCTGGCTTGCACGTGTCTTGTTTTAATTTGAGGATAACCGCGATTTGCTAATAAAATAACTTTAATTACATGATTATTAGCAATAGTTGGCCACATTTCATCTAAACGTTTTAACAATGTGTCGTCTTGTTCAATAAGTATAAAGTCAGGTAAAGACACGTTTTTTATATCATCTGAAACAAGAGATTGTTGTAATTGTTCAGCTGAAAAGCTGTTTCCCGAAAAAGCAGCTATTAAATTATTTATGCTGTTGGCCAACTCGTTATTTTTGGTAACAATAGCAAAGCTTTTGTTTTTTAATCGTGGGGCAAAACTATAATGAGTTGTATCAGCGTTGCTCAGTGTTAGTTTTATATGAAAACTACTACCTAGTGACTTTTCTGACTCAAAGCTAATTTCTCCGCCTAGAAGGCTACAAAGCTGTCTACATATAGAAAGCCCAAGCCCTGTTCCACCAAATTTAGATGCCACGCTTTTGTCTTCTTGAGAAAAGGCGGTAAATAATTTGCTCTGGTTTTCTTGTGCAATGCCCACACCGCTATCGGTAACTTTTACGTGAACGGTCACAGTATCATTGCTTGTTTGCTCGCAATAAGCGGTGACCTTTATAAACCCAGTTTCAGTAAATTTAATCGCATTATTTACTAAGTTAGTCAGGATTTGTGAAAAACGATGGGGGTCAGTTGTAATCGTTTTACATTTTAAATTCACAACATCTAAAACAAATTCGAGGCCTTTCTCCTGAGCTTTAACAGCCATACTGCCACAAACGCTTTCGATTAATTTTATTAAATTAAACTCTTTAAAGTTCAACTCAAGTTTACCGGCTTCTATTTTAGATAAATCCAAAATATCATTTATTAATACAGATAAAGCACTCACACTTACTTCGGTCATTTCTAAATAGTTTTTTTGTGTTTCACTTAATGGCTCTTTTTTTATTAAGTTTAAAGTACCCACTATGCCATTAAGTGGAGTACGCATTTCATGGCTTATATTAGAAATAAACGCGCTTTTTACTTCACTGGCTTGTTTGAGCTCTTTAGTGCGAATAGTTACTTTATTTTCAAGCTCATGATTTACTTTTATTATTTCATTCTCAATGGTGCGCTCTTTGGTTACATCTCTGGCTATTATTGCTATGCCAATAAACATTCCAAATTGATCGATAATGGCTGATAAAGAGAGTGAAAAGTAGCGTTTAGTAGAGCCGTTACTGATACTAGCGTCTTGCTTAAATTGACGAGTACCACCAGTGAACTTTTCAATTATCTCGTTAAAATTTAGCTGATCTATTATTTTTAAATCATTAATTGATTTTCCAATAGCTTCTAATTCTCCAAGTTTAAACATCAGAGTTGCGGCGTTATTCCAACTAGAGACAATACCGTTATTGGTAATGCCAATTACCGCATCAGATGATCCGGTTATAATCGCCTCAGATTGTGCGCGCGCATTTGCAAGCTCTTGGCTTTTGCGAAGACTACGATTGAAAAATGCGAGAATGATAGTTAATACAATAACCAAAATAAGTAAAAAGGCGTAGAGCTTTGTTCTACGTTCCATTTCAATATTTTTTATATACTCAACAGGCGCTAAAACGTGGCTAGATAAAAAGTTTTGTTTTTCACCCAGCGCTAAAGTGATTTTTTTTCTTGCGGTGTAATAACTTGTTTGCGCATTGCTTTTTGGTTTTATAAGCGACAATGAGCTATTAGCAACGGGGTTAAAAGTGTAATTATTATTGATGCTAATATCACTATTTAGGTCTTTACCAAAGGTGAAATCTTTATTTGGGTGTGATAAAAAATAGCCGTTACTGTCAGTTAAAGCGAGTTGAAATGGTGTATTAATACTGTTTTTTAAAAGGGTTAATAAGTTGTTAGCATTCACGTTAATTATGATAAAGCCAAATCTATTTTGATTTTCATCAAAAATTGGCATAGACAGCCTCAACATCGGGCGATAAGGAAACTCTATTTTACCGTACTCTCTATTCAACGAAATTTCAGACATATATATTTCGCCATCAGAGAGGTTACTACTGGCCGTAAAGTACTCTTGCGCTCCTTTATTTTGGAGCCTATTTAAATCTATAACCTCTACTGCACCCTGAACGCGATCAACCCTTACCAGTTCTTGTCCTTTTTTGTTGGTACTGATGATTCTTAGCTGCTCGTAATCGGGGTTATTTTTTAAAAACGCTGCAAATATAATTTCAAGCCTTGTTTTCCATTGAGCATAGGTGGTGTTTTCTAGTGGGTCTACTCCTTTGTTATTTGATGCCCTAGCTAAACCTTTGATTGGAGGGGTTGCGTGTAAAAAACGAATATCTCGACGGTAGTTTTCAATAACCTCTTGCGTTTGTGAATTAATAGATTGGTTTTTGTCTATGATTTCATGCTCTACAAAGCTAAGTACTGAGCGCGATAAACTTGCTTCATTAATAATAATGGCTACAACAATTAAGGTCATTATGGCGGATAAAGAAATTGGGAATAAAAGGGTGTAATTACTTACCTGACGAATTATCCTTTTCTTAAGATTTATTGGCATCCACTACTCCAATTAAAGACCAGCCATTATTTAGCTACCCTAAACTTAGAGGGCTATAGGTAATTGATCAAGTTTTACTTTTAATAAAGAGTTTTGTTTTGTATTCATTTATCTCAAATTTAGAACTCTACAAACCCTTTTTGATTGACGCTAATAATATAACACTTAAGTATATATTTTAGGTAATTGGTGGAGGTTTGGGTTAACTCAGCTAGACTTTAGTTGCGTTTGTTTAATTTTTTATGGGAAGTGATTGTGTTAACCACTGTAGATCAAAGCTTTGCGCAACGAGTACTTATTGTTGATGATGAACCCACTAGTTTAATGATTTTAGAGGGAGCTTTATCAGATATTGCAGAAGTTATATGTAGCGATACTGGTTTTGGCGCCATTGAAAAAGCACAGCAGTTCTTACCAGAAATTATTTTATTAGATATTGAATTACCTGATATTAGCGGGTTAGAAGTGTGTAAACGCTTAAAAAACGATCCCAAAACTAGTGGTGTAACAGTAATATTTATTACCTCCCATAATGAGAGTAAGTTTGAGCATTTGTCTTTAGAGTTGGGTGGGATTGACTATATACAAAAGCCCGTTGATCTTAAGGTATGCCGCTTGCGCGTTGGCAATCATCTAAAACTAAAAACACAAGAGCAACAACTAAAACATTCACAGCGTTTACTTGCTATTGAATCAGAAAGATTGCGCGTAACGCTCAACTCGATTGGCGACGCAGTTATAGCAACAGACAAAGACGAAAAAATAACGTTTATGAACCCGATTGCAGAGATGATGACCGGTTGGGTAATGCATGAAGCAGTTGGTAATCATATTTCAGAGGTTATGCAACTAAGGGATGCAACCACAAAGCACAAAAGCCTTAATCCAATTTCTATTGCTTTAAAAGAGCAGCGAAGAGTAGCTATGGCGCTTAATTGCCAATTAACGAGCTTAAATGGCAGAATTCATCGGGTTGAGGATTCTGCTTCCCCCATCAGAGATGAAAAGGGGAATATTATTGGCGCGATTATAGTTTTTCATGATGTGAGCGAGTCGATTGCGATGGCTGTTAAGATGAGCCATTTAGCAAACCATGACCAATTAACCGATTTACCCAATCGAATTTTATTACATGATCGCGTTGCGCATGCTTGTCAGGTATCTGTGCGTAATGGTTTTTTAGTGGCGTTAATGTTAATTGATATTGATCATTTTAAATATTTAAATGATACAGAGGGACACCATGTTGGCGACCAAATCATAAAACTGGTTGCTAAACGACTTGAATCTATTGTTGATTTAAATACGACCTTGGCCCGTGTTGGCGGGGATGAATTTGTATTGTTGCTCCCTGATATTAAATCGCCGTGTCATGTTGATGCTGTTGCATCTGATATTTTGTATGCAATGCATCAACCTTTTCGTGTTGATGGAAGAGAGTTTAATTTAACTATAAGCGTGGGAATTAGTATTAATCCAACGGATTCTGATTCTGCCGAATTAATGATGTCGCATGCTGATGCAGCAATGTATAAAGCCAAAGAGTATGGTAGAGATAGATTTTGTTATTTTTCAGATGACTTAGAACATGAGTTTCATCAACGTCAAAATATAGATAAGCTTTTGAGAAATGCACTTGAAAAAGACACGTTGGAAGTTCACTTTCAGCCCAAGCTTAGTTTAAAAAATAAATTAATCATAGGTGCTGAGGCGTTAGTAAGGTTAAGAGATGAGGAAGACGGTTTTATATCGCCGTTACACTTTATTCCATTAGCTGAAGAGACTGGTTTAATTAATAAGTTGGGTCATAGCGTTTTAAAACAAAGCTGCAGAGCGGCTAAACGCTGGCTAGATAAAGGCCATCCAATTAAAGTTGCTGTTAATGTTGCTGCTAAACAATTTACAGATCCTAAATTTATAGAAAGCGTAGCACAAGTACTTGAGGATACTGAGCTTCCTAGTGGTTATCTTGAATTAGAAGTGACAGAAAGCGCTTTAATGAGTGATTTTGATGAAACAAGTAGGATATTAAACGGGCTTTCAAACCTTGGTTTGAGCATAGCGATAGATGACTTTGGAACGGGCTATTCGAGTTTATCGTATTTAAAGTTATTTCCTGTTGATGTATTAAAGATTGACCAGTCATTTGTTAAAGATATGGTTGATGATAAGCAAAGCCTAGATATTGTGAAAGCAATCACCCATTTAGCACACTCACTTAATTTAAAGATTGTTGGTGAAGGCATTGAAACTCAAGCACAGCTCGATACACTTATTTCGCTTGAGTGTGAAGAAGGGCAAGGATTTTTGTTTAGCAAAGCTTTACCTGAAAATGAATTTGAAAATCTCATTTTCTGATGGCTACCTTTAGTGCTCAGTGTAACTAGTATTTTTAATTTTAAGATAGCTTGCATTCAATTATTGTAACTTCTCATCTCGATCAATCTTAAAAAGCGATTGTTTTAATCTAAACAATCAATTTTATTTAATTTCTCAATGGCCTTATTGTATTAATCAAGCAAACGCACAAGGCGTTAACTTTTTTAAATACACTAAACATAAATGAGGAATACTATGAGCACTTCATTGATTAACACAAAATTACAACCTTTCAATGCAACAGCTTACCACAATGGTGACTTTGTAGAACTCACTGAAAAAGACGTATTAGGTAAGTGGTCTATCTTTTTCTTTTACCCAGCAGATTTCACATTTGTATGCCCAACTGAATTAGGTGACCTTGCAGATCATTATGCACAGCTACAAGAAATGGGCGTAGAGGTTTACTCGGTATCAACAGATACGCACTTTACGCACAAAGCTTGGCATGACACGTCAGACACTATCGGTAAAATTACTTACCCAATGATTGGCGACCCAACAGGACGCATTACACGTAACTTTGGTGTAATGATTGAAGATGATGGTTTAGCACTTCGCGGTACATTTGTAATGAACCCAGAGGGTGAAATCAAAGTTGTTGAAACGCATGATTTAGGTATTGGCCGTAGTGCTAAAGAACTTGTTCGTAAAGTACAAGCCGCACAATACATTGCCACGCATGACGGTGAAGTATGTCCTGCATCTTGGCAGCCAGGTGAAGACACATTAGCACCTTCACTAGACCTAGTTGGTAAGATTTAAACCTTACCTTCACTAAATTTAGAGTAGTACATAACTCTAATACCAGTGAGCCTACTTGGCTCACTGGGCACTCTCCCACGCCATCACTCTTTTCTAAAATTCGCACATGCACTGATGGCATGGGGGTTCTGCTGTTTTATTTTTCCGTAAGGGGCTAAGCCATGTTAGACAACAACATAAAGAACCAATTAAAAAGCCATTTTGAATCGCTGACTCAGCCTGTTGAGCTGCTTATCGCCTTGGATGACAGCAAAAAATCAACAGAAGTAGAAAGTTTAGCGAATGATTTAGCATCACTAAGCGATAAGTTTAGTGTGAGTAACAATCCAGATACTTCGGCACGCAGACCTTCAATGGTGGTGCATTCGCCACAAAAAAACACCCATATTACCTTCGCAGGGGTACCTATGGGTCATGAATTTACTAGTTTAGTGTTAGCGCTATTACATACGGGTGGTCACCCTAGTAAAGCAAGTAAAGATGACATTGAACAAATACAAACACTTGAGCAAACACTCAATTTTGAAGTGTATATTAGTTTGAGCTGCCAAACCTGCCCGCAAGTGGTTCAAGCGCTCAATACAATGGCTGCTACAAATAGCAATATTAAAGCCACCATGATTGATGGTGCTCTGTTTCAAGATGAAGTAGAGCAACGAAATATATTGGCTGTACCTGCTGTGTACTTAAACGGAGAACCTTTTAGCCAAGGGGCAATGAGCCTAACCGATATTTTGAATAAAGTTGATAGCAAAGGTGCAGAGCGTCAAGCCAAAGCATTGAATGAAAAATCAGTGTTTGATGTTCTTGTCGTCGGTGGTGGGCCAGCAGGTGCTTCGGCAGCTATTTATTCTGCACGTAAAGGGCTAAATACGGGGGTGGTTGCCGATCGATTTGGTGGCCAGGTAGCTGACACATTGGCCATTGAAAACTTTATTTCGGTAAAAGCAACCGAAGGGCCAAAAATGGTGGCTCAGTTAGAAGAACATGTTAAAGAATATGATGTTGATGTAATGCACAACCAACGCGCGGCAAATCTGCAAAAAGGCAGTAATGGCTATGACATTACTTTAGAAAATGGCGCTTTATTAAAAGCAAAATCACTCGTATTAGCAACCGGTGCACGCTGGCGTGAAATGAATGTACCTGGCGAGCAACAATATAAAGGTCACGGCGTTGCATACTGCCCGCATTGTGATGGCCCATTATTTAAAGGCAAATCTGTTGCGGTAATTGGAGGTGGTAACTCAGGTATTGAGGCGGCTATTGATTTAGCTAACATAGTAGAGCATGTAACGGTGCTTGAATTTGCCGATACGTTACGTGCTGACGAAGTACTTATTCGTAAAGCAAATAGCTTAAAAAATATTACTATTATTAAAAATGCACAAACTACTGAAGTACTCGGTGATGGTAATAAAGTAATAGGCCTTAATTATACCGATCGTGTTTCTGGAGAAAGTAAGGAGCTAGCTTTAGCCGGTATATTTGTACAAATTGGTTTGATACCAAACACCGAATGGTTAAAAGAGAGTGACCTTGAGCTTAGTCAATTTGGTGAAATACTCATTGATGCAAAGGGTGCAACGTCGTTACCGGGTATATACGGTGCGGGCGATGCGACCAATACGCCATTTAAGCAAATTATTATTGCTATGGGCGCCGGAGCAACTGCTAGCTTAGGAGCTTTTGACTATTTAATTCGCCAAGCACCCGATGCAGAGCAAAATGCTGCTTAATAGTGTTTTAGCGTAAGCCTCTTGATAAAACAGCTCTCACCCATAGCTGTTTGTTCACCCAAGCCGCCCTCTCCAAAGGCGGCTTTTTTGTGTGCTATTTAAGTCGGGTAAGGCCTACTAAAATACAAACTGCGCCACCAATAAAGCCAAGCCATGCTTCTACTGGGGTTTCGCCATTGAATGCACGAGTAACTTGTGAAGCTGCAGAATCGTAAACATCATAACCCCACATACCAAGTGCTACGCCAATAACAATAAGTACAATACCAATGATTTTATTTGTCATAATGATCCTTTGTGTTTTTAGTGCTAGTTAATCTGGGCGACACTCGTTGTTATAATGTGGCTACGCCCAGTCTTTTTAGTGTATTTGTAATTGCTTCTTCTATCGCTGGCAGTTTAAACGGTTTGGCTATAAACATATCCATGCCTGCTTGCTTACAGTTTAGTTTATCTTGTGAGGATGCATTAGCAGTTAACGCCACAATATAAGTTTCTTGCGAGTCACAGATACCTTGTGCCTTTAGTTGCTTGGTGGCTTCAAAACCATCCATGATAGGCATAATGCAATCCATAAAAATAAGGTCAAAATGCTTTTGTTTGCATTTTAACAGGGCATCTTGGCCGTCAATAGCAAAGTCTGATTTTATATTAAATTTATCCAGTGCAGATTCTAATACCAGGCGATTTATTTCGTTATCATCAACCACCAAAACCGAGAGCTGATTACTATGGTTATTAATAAATTTAAGGCTAGGTTTTTGTGTTTGTTGTTTACCAAGCTCAATTGGGATAGTTAAGGTAAAACACGTGCCCACGTTAACCTCACTGGTTACCTCAATTTTACCATTCATAAAACCAACGAGCTCTTTAACTATGGCTAAGCCTAACCCGGTGCCACCTTTATTGTTGTTAGCATCAACCTCTTGGGTAAAGGGCTTAAATAATGAGTTTAAATATGCTTTACTCATGCCGCGACCCGTGTCGGTTATTTTAATTGTAAGTAAAGGGCGCTTTGTATTTAATGCTAACTGTGAATCGAGAGAAACAGAACCATGCTCTGTAAATTTTAATGCGTTACTCAGTAAATTAGAGATAATTTGGCTTAATCGAGAGGTGTCGCAGTATACCCAAACATCATTAGGAATGAGGTTAGTGGCTCGTAGTTCAATGTTTTTATTGCTAAACAATACCGAATACAAAGAAACCAAATCGGTAAATACCGTTTTAAGTAGGGAGTGATGAGGCTCCAGTTTTAATTCACCATGATTTATTTTTGAAAAATCGAGCACTTCATTAATAATATTCAATAAAATATCAGCACTTCGAAGGGCGACTTTAATTTTTTCCGCCCGCTTGTCATAATCGTGTTCATCTATGAGTGTCGCTAACATACCCGTAATGCCATTTAGCGGAGTGCGTAGCTCATGGCTGATTTTTGCAAACAGCATACTTCTATCTTTGAGTAATTGTTCAGCGAGCGCTTTTTTTTGTTTTAACTCTTCGCGTAACTTTACGGCTTCAGTTATATCTTGAAAAGTACCAAATAACCGCACACATTGGCCGTTGTTAAACTCGGCCTCACCAAAGGTTGAAACCCAAATGTTCTGTTGCTTAGCGGTAATTATTTCCAGCTCTAAGTGCCATTTTTCACCCTTAGATACCGCATTTTCTACCGCTTTATTAATGCTATCTCGGCTTTTGCCCGCTTTATAAAACTCGATAGCGGTATTCATATCAGGAGTGAAGCCTTCTTCGGCTTGATGAATGCGCCGAGTTTGTTGGCTCCAAAAAATAGTATTTTCTATTAAGTCGACTTCCCATGTACCTATATTTGCCACGCTTTCAAGCTTTAATAAAGTGTCACTATTTTTAGTGAGATTGGCTTTATCCTGATTGCGCGCAAATTCCGAGCCTAACCACTGCGCTAATAATTCAATATAATCATAGGCTTCATCGCTAAAAGGAGCGCATTCTTGAGCTGATGAAAAGTTAACGGTACCAAACACGTCTGTGCCTATTCGTATAGGCGCACCAATGTACGCTTCTAATTGGAAATTAATGTAGCATGGATGATTTGCAATACTACTTTGCGACGCATTATGAAATGCGAGTGCAGAGTTGGCCGACAAGGTATGCGTGCAATAGGTGCCGTTTAACTCAAACTCAGTGCCAATAGCAAGAGAATTGTCAGGGGTGATGGCATGTAAAACAATGTAAGAATCATTTTTTACACGGCTGATAATAGCTAAGTCGAGTTGAAAAACATCGAGCCCAAAAGCAAGTAAGTCTGCAATTTTTTGATCAAAGCTTAGCTGCTGATCTGAGACTATATTATGAAAGCATCGAAGAAAATTCACAAAAACCCTTAATTTATTTGGTGTGTACACAAAATTTAATGCAAAAAACACGCCTAAATTTAATCTGTTTTTTGCAATACGATGGCGAACACATCGTTCTTTATTACATTACCCCGTTGATTTAAAAATTAATAGCTGGAGTAAGCTGTAAATTCAAAGGTTATATCAATGTATACTTCTTATAGGTTGATTTTATAGCTTATGATCATTCCTTAGCAAATCGAGAGTTATTCAAGTAGGTTTTAGCTTCACTTATGCCCATTTGATAGCCTGAATTGAGTATAGCCCGATTTTTAGTGGTGCGACCGACTTTAAACCCCATTGGAGGTGCGATAATATTTACTTTACAATCAGGTGGAGCATTATGCAAAAAATCAATACTGTCATTATAGTTTTTAGAACGCTGAATAGTGGCCTGTGCAAGTGCAGGGGTATCTTTATAGAGTTGTTTAGTTAACCACGGTACTTTGTTATCTTTTTTACGATAGCCTAAAGGTTGAGAAAGGATAACCGTTATTTCTGATGCCCCCATTTCATAAGCTTTTTTTACCGGAATAGAGTCGGCAACGCCACCATCGGTCATGGCCATGCCATTTATTTTTGGATAATCCCGATAAGCTATGGGTATAGCGCAAGAGGCTTTTAATTGCTCTACCATTTCGCTGCCTGTTGCTTGTAAATAATGAGCTTGCCCAGACTCGATTGCCGTTGCAACAATATAAAAGTCGTGAGGGGATTGAGAGAATTCGTCGGTATTTAAAGGAATTTCACGTATGGTCTCTTGCCAAAGCCAGTCCAAATCAAACAAATGGCCGCCTTTAACAAATCGGGAAAGGTTAATAAATTCTGGCCTACAGGAATAATCAGTAATCACTTTGTAGTTTCGAGTTGCTTGCTTACATAGATAAGCCGCGACGTTCGTTGCTCCAGCAGATACACCAAAATAGCTGGTAAAAGGTTGATATTGCTGTGCTAAAAACTCATCTAGCACGCCAGCTGCAAAAATACCGCGCATGGCACCACCCTCTACCACTAATGCATGTTGGCTATTGCTCATATTAACTTCCTTCCTTTGACAATACACTTATGCTACCAAGTGTGCTCAAACTGTGCGAGCAACTTTTTGCTTTGATTCGGGACTTGTTTTAATTATTAGTTAGGATAAGAAAATATCAAAGGTTGCAGGGAATAGAAGCGATAACTTGTTCTTAAAAATTAATATATACGTTATTCAAAAGAACATATTTGATCTCTGCCTGCTTTTTTAGCTTTGTATAAAGCAATGTCGGCATTTTTTATTATCGTTTGCATATTAGTATTAGCGTTTGGGTAAGTGGTAAAATACCCAAAGCTCATTGTGATATGAGGAGTAACAGAAGAAAATTCATGGGGAATATTTAACGCTTTAATTTTTTGCTGTATCAGTACAGTAAACTTTTGGCATTGTTCTTTATTAGAGGCCGGCAAAATAATTGTAAATTCTTCGCCTCCATACCGAGCTACTATATCACCCTCACGTTTACATACGCTTTTTAAAGCGCGCGCCACTTGTTTTAATGTGTCATCACCTTTTTGGTGACCATAGTTATCGTTATAGCGTTTAAAGAAATCGATGTCACACATAATCAAACTAATAGGCTGATTATGTCTTGCACAACGCTTAATTTCACTGTTGAGAGTGCTATCGAAAAAGCGACGGTTTGCAATATCAGTAAGTGCATCGGTATTCGCTAATTTATTGAGCTTAGTGTTGGCGTTAATTAATTGCTGTTGGGTTAACTGCAGCTTTTTTTTATAGTTAATATTCTTGAGGGCATTATTGATGATTTCACCTACGAGCTTTATTCTAATCAAATCAATTTTGCTCCAATTGCGCTTAGTTTTAACGCAATCACAGCCGATGAAGCCTACCAGTTCCTCATCGAAACGAAGGCCTATGCATAAAACCGACTGAATGCTTTGCTCTTTAAACTCTGCTTTTTCAGCGTCAGCTTTAGTAGGTAATAGCTCAATATCATTTACTTGAAATAGATGGTTCTCATTCATCACTTCAAAAAAATAGGGGAGTTCAACCTTTGGTATGTTTTGCAGTCTGTCTTTGCAAGCAACAATATCCTTATTGACCCACTCGTGAGTATTAGTAATAGTTTCATTGTCAGTGTTAAATTCAAATAAATAACTACGGTCAGCCTTTAATACGGTGCCAATGGCTTTGAGGGCAAAGTTAATTTGTTGGTCTATATTATCGTTTTGTATATCAATAAGTTTGGTAGAGATTTTAGAGATAATATGATCAAAGTTGTATTGCTCTGTGAGTGTATGATCTTGCTCTAAAGTGAGCATAGATATTGAGCCATCAATTATAGAATGATCAATATTTAACAGTTGTAAAGTGGATTCAGAATCTAATAAAACGGTTGTTATATTAGAAGAAAATAATTGCTCAATACTGACAACTTTATCATTACTAAAGTCGCGCAGCACAACATTGCTAAAAGCACCTTTTTTAACAGCACTTTCATCCTCTATTTTGAGTAACGTTTTGGCATGCTGATTTAATGTGTAGTTTTGGTTTTTATCATCATAAACAATCACGGCTAAATTAATAAGATTAAAAACCTGCCAAATTGTTTTGTCTGAGTCATGACTCACTGATTTCTCCGCAATTATACAGGCAGAACTCGCCAAATCTTTTAATTATTAATAATATATGTCTCTTTATATTTAGTACAGTTCTTTGCATTTTACTAAGTTTTTAGTGCGTTTAATTGGTCTTCGTATTACAATTGTGACTGTATATCATTTCGCACTTTCTAATTTTGCTTTATTTCATTAGCTTACTTTGTTTTCAGTAAAGGCCTTTTATATTTCATGACAGAAATAACTACACATCACGCCTCCCGTCGCCGTCTATTAATTGCACTTGCAATTACCTGTTCGTTTATGGTGATTCAGCTTATAGGTGCTTATTATGCTAATTCACTGGCTGTTCTTGCTGATGCCGGTCACTTATTTGTTCATAACAGCTCACTATTTATAGCACTTATTGCCTCAAGCTTTGCTATTCATTTGGCTAAAACTTATAACGACGGCCATCAAAAAGCTGAATTAATCGGCGGTCTGATCAACGGCATTTTATATCTTACTATCAGTTTACTTATTTTATTTGAGGGAGCTGAGCGCTTTTTGGACCACAAAGGTGGACATGAGCTGATCATAAATAGTTATTTAATGTCGGTGATTGCAGCTATCGGTTTTTTATTTCATGGTGCGGCAGCGTGGGTATTATATAAAGGTCGTAAAGCCAGTATTAATGTGTATGCGGTATTTTTACATTCGTTTTTTGATTTAATCTCGACTGTTTCCACTTTTGTTGCCGGTGTTCTTATTTATATTACAGGCTGGAATGTGATTGATATTTTATCGAGTATGTTAATTGCATCATTTGTACTGTTTACGGGAATTAAGGTGATAATTAGTTGCATTAAAGGGCTACGCTCAAATAAAGCAAAGTTGCCAGAAGTCCAAGATATCGAAACAGAAATAACCAGTATGGAGCATGTTGCAAATGTGCATAACGTTACCGTTGTTCGTAAAAATAAAAAAGTGATAGTAGGTGCTCACGTAGTGTTAAAGCAACATTGCACTATAGAAAAGCATGATGAAGAATGTCGTTTAAAAGTAATCAAACTACTTGCAGATAAATTTAATGTTCGTAACAGTGTGCTACAAATCGAAAGCTATGAATGCAAGCACATCCATTAAAAAGTTTAACCTAAAAGCGACTTGGTTAAGTCGCTTTTAGGTTTAGATTAAATCAATAATCTTCTCAAAGCATGCAGGGCTCATTAAATCGCTGGCACTCATAGGGCGAGCAAAATAGTAACCCTGAAGTTTATAGCAACCTATGTTTGTTAAAAAGTCTAGTTGCTCCCGCGTCTCTACCCCTTCAGCAATACAATATAACTCTAAGTTTTCAGCAAGCGAGTAAATAGTTTTAATAATCGACTCGTCACCTTTGTCTGTGCCAATACTATTAACAAAGCTTTGGTCAATTTTTATTACATTAATTGGAAATTGGCTCAAATAAGTGAGTGATGAATAGCCAGTACCAAAATCATCAAGAAATAGTTTAAACCCTGCAGCTTGAAGGCTTTTAAGTTGTTTTGCTGCTTTGTACTTATCTTCTAACAGCGTGTTTTCTGTGATTTCTAGGCGTATTTGCTGTGGTTTAATACTGGCTTTCTCAAGTATAGCGCTCAGTCGCTCGGTTATATTGGCCTTTAAAATATGTTTTGGTGATACATTTAACGAAATATAAAACAGTGGGTTTACGCTAAGGATAGGCGCAAGCTCTGTGATTGCACGTTGCAATGCTTGCTCAGTAAGCATATCAATTAGGCCAGTTTCTTCTGCCACCGGTATAAATAAAGCCGGAGAGATAAGTTTTCCTTGGTTTTCCCAACGCATCAATAACTCAACGCCACTTATTGTTTTATCTTTTGTATTAACCACGGGTTGGTAATGATTAAATAATTGGTTATCTTTTGCGGCATCTTTTAAGTCATTTTCAAGAATAAGTTTTTGTTTAATTTGCTCATTCATTTTTTCATTAAAAAACTGAAATCCATTTCGACCTGCTTGTTTTGCATGCATCATAGCGATATCTGCATTGCGGATCAAAGCATCAGTTGAGCATGCATCATGGGGATATAAGGCAATACCAATACTGGCAGATATATTAATAGAAAAGTCTTCAATAATAACTTTGCTTGCGAGCTCATTACTCATTTCGTTAAGCGTGTGTTGCAGAGAAGACATAGAAGTAATGTTCTCGATTAAGACTAAAAACTCATCACCACTTTGGCGTCCAAAAGTCGCGTGGTCACCTAGGTATAAGGCAACTCGTTCAGTAATGTTACACAGTAACTTGTCGCCTACTGCATGCCCAAACGAATCATTCACAGGTTTGAATTTATCTAAATCTATAAATATAACCGCACATTGCAAGTCGTTTTTAGCGGCCTTTGTGATGGCATTTTCAATTTTTTGATTCATTAAGCTACGATTAGGTAGCCCGGTTAACGCATCATAGTTGGCCAAATAACGTAACTCATTTTCAGCACGTTTTTGCTCGGTTAAGTCTGTAATTACAATTACATAATAACCAACTTTACCTTCTTCATTAGCGACTGCAGTGGCACTTATATGAATAGGGTGTTGCTGTGCTTTTGTAGTATTAACATAGGCATTTGTTCGCCAATTTTCTTTGGGTTGCAGTGCCTTTAACGTGGTTGCAAATTCTTTGCATTTAGTTTGACCAATCGCTTTTATAAATAGCTCAGTAGTAACAGCTCCCTCTTCACCATCATCAGAGAATACCTCCATAAAGCTATTATTAGCTGAGAAAGGTACAAGGTTTTCATCTAGAATAAGTAAAAAGTCATTGATTTGGCTAAAAGCTTCGCCAAGTATTTTAGCTTGCTGTTCGTTTGCTAACTGCTCGGTAATATTAGTAAAAATACCAGATACATATTCAGGCTTTTTGCTGTCTTGATTATAAATAATTTGCCCAAGGTCATGAAACCATAACCAATGACCATCTTTGTGCCGTAATCGGTAAGTCGCTTGCCAGTCTTGTGGTTGAGTTTGTTTTATAAATGCATCCCACTTACTTTGTATTCTGCGGCGCTCATCAGGATGCATAATATTAAAAAATCTGCTTATATCAATACGTTTCGATATATTCTCGTAACCTAATTCAGTTCCTCTGGCTGTATTAACAGTATTGTCTATAAAACTGTAGTTCCAAACGCCACTCTTGTTACTCTTTAATGCTAATTCAGTTTGAGTTTTAGAGTGAATAGCTGCACGGTGGGCGCGTTCAATCGCCATTTTACGGCTACGGTATTGCCAAAAAAATAAAAACAGAATTATGGTCACTGCGAGGAAATAGCATGCGTAGGCAATAGGAGACTGCCAAGGAGCATATGCAACACTAAACTTAAGCATTACGGGCTCGCTGGTAATAACCCCATTTCGTTGTTGTGTGGACACTGATAGCTCATAGTCACCTGGTTGTAATTTAGTAAAAAACACCTGATTAGATTTTAAGTCGTTATAACTTAAAGATGACGGACCATTCAGCTCTACTTTGTAGTAGGTTTTACCTATATTGTTATAATCAAAATTAGAAAATCTAACCGTCAACCCCATATCATCATGCTTTAGTTTTAACGGTTCATTACGGTATTTTTCAGGCGAGTAGTTGAGCGTCTCTGAAAACAAATTAATATTTGTGATCGCTAATTTACTTTGGGTGTTTTTTTGGCCACTTTTAAATTGATAAGGGTCAAACTGCAGTACACCGCTACGATTACCGAACACGAGCTCATTATTTTGTAATTTTAGTGCAGCAATTGCAGTAAAGTGGTTGTTGCTTAAACCGTCTTTTATTGTATAGGTGGTTATGTTTAACGTATTTAAATTAAGTCGATATAGCCCATTATCGGAACTAACCCATAAAAAATCATTATCATCAGCAATAAGTTCGAAAATAGAGTTAGTGTTTAATGAATTGTTTTTATCAAAAGTATGAACTTGCTCGTAAGTTTTAGTGTTAACGGCAATTAAGCCCTCTTGTGTGGTTGCTAACCAAAGTAATTCACGTTTTGAATCTAAGTAATAGTTTTCTACGGTATGAAAAAGATTATTTTTTGCTGTTTTAGATTTAAAAATAGTAGTTAAAGTGCCCGTTGCTTCATTATATCGATAAAGCGAGTCAGATGTACTTAATAGCAATTCATCGGGGTAAGCTTTTGAAGGGGTATGAAATGCGTATGCCTGTAAAGGAGATATTTGCTCTTTTAGACCTTTTATAACTCTATTTTCACCAGAGTAACCGTCAAAAATATAGAAGTTATCATTATTAATATAAGCAAATGTATTGGGTGCTACCTGTGCAAGGCCAAATAAATAGTCAGTGTTTAGATTATGCTCGGTAATAAATTTGTTTTGTTCAAATGCGCCTGTTTCTTTGTTAAAAAGCTCAAGCCCAAAAAAAGTCACTAACCAAAGGTAGTTGTTGCCTATACTTTTGGCAGAGTAAATATCTCCGATAGCAGATAAACCATAAGCTGCTTTCTTATCTTTAGATTGTAAAAATAAATCACTCGTTTTTGTTTTTGAGTTATAACGAACAAGCCCGTCGTCAGTGCCTATCCAGAGCAGTTGCGGTGTATCTTGATATATAACATTTACAATATTATTTTCAGGTAGGGTGATTTTTTTGAATTTCTTTGTTTGTGCGGCCCATGTTAATACACCATGAGTTCGTGAACCAAGCCACAACAAACCAGATTCATCAAACATAATATCGTTGATTGTGTTTTCAGTAATGTTGTAGCTACTATCTTTAAAATTTAAAATATGAGTGAGCTCTGAGGTTGCTCTGTCAAACTCAAATAAACCACTTTCTGTAGCAATAAATTCGCCATAGGGTGTGTTTACATAATCCCATATATTATAATCACTAATAAGTGTTGATAATGCTGTAGGATCTATATGTTTATTTTCATCAAAAGCAATCCGATACATTCCTTCAACCGTACCAACGAACAATCCAAGTTTCTCGTCTATAGATAGAAATTTTACGTTGTTACCATCATTAGTAACTTTTTTCGTGTCGTTAAGTTTTATTTGTTGGCGTTCGCTACTTTCAGAGTTATAAGTGTATAGGCCCTGATCGGAACCAATATATAAGGTGTTTTGGTAAAGTGACAACGCACGGATAAACATATTTTCATTGGGCAAAGATATGACAAGAGATAACTTTTTTGTTTTTTTATCAAACCGATATACGTGCGCATCAATAGAAAAATAAAAATGTGTAAGTTGCTCAGCAACTGCAACAACCGGAGAGTATTTTTCTTCATTTTGATTCAAATGACCTGAATATATTTGTTCAGCATTTAATGTGTTTGGGTCAATTAAAAAACTTCCAGCGAGCTGTGTGCTAACTAATAATTTACCGTTATTAGCTTTGTAGATATTAACTATATAATTATTTTTTAAACCTGTAGGGCTTTCGTAAAGGGTAACCTGGTAACCGTCGAACCGAAACAGGCCTTGTGTAGTGGCTACCCACACATAACCAATATCATCTTGTACAGATTTTACTACAAAGCTTTGCGAAAGTTGTTCATTGATAGAAATACGTTGTAGTTGTTCAGAGTAAGTTTGTGAAGCAAAGCTCTGTTGCATCCAAACTAATAAAAATATGTAAACAACGAAGAAAAACTTACTCAAAAGCACTTACCCTTTTTGGCCGACAAGGTTGGTATTTAGTATTGGTGTAATATAGCATGAGTTTAATTTAAAAATTACAAAAAGCACCATAGGTGTGAATTAATTGTTGCTTTTTTGTGGGTGTTAAAAGTCAGTTTAGCAAAAGTCAAAGGACTCCATATGAATTTTAGAGAAAATATTAACTCAGAGCACAGCGTGCTTTTAGTCATCGATTTGCAAAGCAAACTGGCTCCGGCCATCGCTTCATTTAATACGACTCTAGAGTGTGCTTTACAACTTGCAAATGCAAGTGCTATTCATCAAATTCCTTCAATAATTACAGAGCATTATAAAAAAGGGCTAGGTGAAAGTGATGAGAAAATAAAGCAAGCTTTACCTAGCGCGCAGTATATTGAAAAAATAAGCTTTAGTGCCTGCGCCGAAGAGGGGTTCTTAGATACTATTTCGTTATTGCAGCGCCCTCATGTAGTAGTTACTGGTACAGAGGCGCATGTTTGTGTATTACAAACTTGTTTAGATTTACTACAACATGGTTATGCAGTGACTGTTGCTACAGATGCAATAGCCTCAAGAAATGCAGAGCACAAAGCCATTGCAGTTGAGCAGCTTCGTCAAGCAGGAGCAGTAATATCATGTGCTGAAACAATAATATTCCAATGGACAAAAAAAGCAGGGACGTCTACTTTTAAACAAATACTATCAATTGTTAAGTAGCGCACTAAAAAATTTTAAATCAACCTAATTGATAATGTTCGGCTTGATTTAAAATAAAAAATTGCCAGTTGTTAAGGGCTATACTAACAACTAGCGTGTTTAATTTATTACAAAATTAATTAAGGTTTTTATGTCTAGTGTGAGTCGATTGTTTACAATCATATTCTGTTTTTTGTTTGTCGAATCTGTTGGTATCGGCCTTTATTTCGATACACTAACAGAGGCGTTTCTGGTCGGCTTGCCCTTGTGCTTGCTTCCTATTTGGTTATTAAAAACCCAACCCGAAAGTAAAGTTACACCTCATGTTGTTGCTGCTGCAATCATGATGTTTTCATTTTTGCATATTCAGCAAGCGTATGGGCTTATTGAGGTCCATTTCGAAATATTTATTTTCCTAGCCATGCTGATAATGTTTGTTGAATGGCGAGTGTTTATTACGGCTATTGTGTTTGTTGCTATTCATCATTTATCTTTTTACTATTTACAAACGCAAAATACTGGGTTTTATGTTTTCGACCCTGATCGTTTAGCTTTTTCAACTGTGCTTATTCACGCTGCCTATGCCATAGTTGAAGCGCTTGTTGCTGGCTTTATTGCAGTGACATTAAAGCGTGAACGCCAAGCTGGTTTGTCGTTAAGTCATACCACAGAGCAAATAATGCAAGACCCAAATCAAATAAAACTTTCAATGCGAGCAGATGATACAGATAGCAGTGCAGTGGTAGGTTTTAACACGCTACTAGAATACTTGTCGGATGTTATTAAGCAGGTGCAAACGCAATCTGATTCATTAAAAAATAACTCCCAAGAGTTAATAAATGTCCATGATGAGCTGGCAGACAGTGCTAAGCACCGAAATACACAAACTGATGATATAGCTAATTCAGGTTCACAAGTTGCTCATGGTTTTAAACTGGTTGAGCAAGAAAGCAATATTTTAAAGCAGCAAGTGAGCAACATTACCGACTCTGCCCATGTTGCTTTACAAGAAGTGTTACAAACAGACAGTAAGAGTAAAGAGTTGCTCACGTTATTAACTAATACCGAAGAGCAATTAAGTCATTTAGTGGCTGCTGGAGATGTAATTACAAGCTTATTGAATGAGATATCAGGTATAGCTGATCAAACTAATTTGCTAGCGTTAAATGCTGCAATTGAAGCTGCTAGAGCCGGTGAGCATGGTCGTGGTTTTGCTGTAGTTGCAGATGAGGTTCGTTCTTTAGCGAATAACAGCCAGAAAACAACAGCTAAAATAGCATCTACATTAACAGATTTAGTGGATAACAGCCGTACTTCAACACAATCCATGAATCAGTGTGTTGAGTTTGTTGTAGATCTTACGAAAATTAGTGCCACCATGAAAGAGAATATCTCTTCCATGAGCGAGCAAATACAGGCCGTATCCACAAGTTCTGACTCAGTTGCGCAAGTTGTTGCTGAACAAGCTGGCAATACTGAGCAGATTGCAACAAGCACAGATCAAATGCGTCAACGCCAATATGAAGACGGAAAAATTGTTGATCAACTTACCGCTAAGGTACAAATGATTGATGTAAGTATCGATGTATTAGAGCAAAGTATTGCAAAATTTAACTAATAAGCGCTATTTTACTTTTGCATTGATTGGTGTGTGGTTTGTGGTTGTTGTGTCGGGCTTAGTGTATTTTCAACTTGGTCAATTAAAGCCTTTTGATGAGAATAAAATGCTTGAGCGTCATAACTGGTTTTCGCAATTTAAAGAACACGTTGTTTGGCAAAACAAAGATAGTGCGCAACTACTTATTATCACTGAAGATAATTGTGGCTGTACAATACAAGCTAAACCGCACTTATCAGCCTTACAGCGTTTTGCGAAAAATCAGGGCGTCGAGGTGCAAACATTTAAACTCAATAGCCAACTAAAGTCAGTGGTTCCGGCAACGCCAGCCGCAGTTTTAATTGATAAAAATGGTGAGTTTGTTTATGCCGGCCCTTTATCAGAAGGGTTGGCTTGTTCACAAGGTAGCGGGTTTGTAGAGACCGTGATAAGTAATTTACAGGCTGGTTTTAACTCATCATTGTTAATTGCCAACACAAAAGGGTGCTATTGTATTAACCGAGTGTAAAAGAGGCTCATTTTTATTCTACGATAACTGCTTATACTTCCTTGAACCGCCTACCTACTTTAGGTAAGCGGTTTTTTGTTGTAGGTTACTTAATCACACCATGGTTATAAGCCATAAACACCTAATAATACAAATACGGTGGCGGCAATAGCTCTTACTGTATTTAATGGAATTCTTTTTAGTAACGTCTTACCGGCATAAATAACGGGTACATTTGCGATCAGCATACCAAGAGTTGTACCAATTGTTACCCACAAAACAGATTGATATTGTGCACCCAATAATACAGTCGCTATTTGTGTTTTGTCGCCAATTTCAGCAATAAAAAATAAGATTAAGGCTACTAAAAATGCACCATAGCGGTCGTACTTGTGGCTAACGTCTTCGTCTTTATCGGGAATAAGCAGCCATAAGCCAACAACAATAAAGCTTATATTGACTACCCAAGGTAAGTATTCAACAGCAAAATTACCACTTAACCAATCACCAAACCAGGCAGATAAACCATGATTAATAATAGTAGCAGCGAGAATGCCTAAAATAAGCGCTATTTTATTATGAAAACGTGCCGCAAGTAATAGCGATAGAAGTTGAGTTTTATCGCCAATTTCGGCAAGGGCAACAGTGACGGTAGAGGTTAAAAAAATATCCATTAATATAATCTTCAGGCGGGAATATTAAACCAAGGCAAACAGCTATCTCCCGCCATGAGGATAGTGTCTACCTAGGTCTCGCCGATAACGCTTGCTACAACATTACAAACTTACCATGCACTTAAGGTGCAATTATGTTGATAAGTTTACTCATTACTGAGCGGGCTACTCCCCTAAGAGGAGGGCGATTATTCCACAAAGTTTAAAGCAGGTAAATATATGCGGGTAATTTTTAAATTTAATAGGTCTCTTTGTGGTGTTAGTGCACAAATAAACTTGCTTTGAGCTATCAAGTCAGCTGTAATAATAAACAGATGGAAGTTGAGCAATTTGAAATTATATACATGTGTGAAGGGATTAAAATATGCAAGGAACAATCGTTAAATCAACAATGGCAACCATTCAAAATGGAGTTATGAAAGCGGACGGAAAGTTTTGGATCACGCAAACCGACTTAAATTTTGAACCTTTTAATGAAAAATTGGGGTTAGAACAATACACAATTGCCCGCGAAACAATTTTAAAAGTGGTTGAATGTAAAGGCAAGGGCGCAGGCCTTGTGCCAATAACAGCTGATGCGATAGAGGTTTTCACGCAAGATGGCAGCTCATATCAGTTTATACTTTCAAACCCCAGTGATTGGATAACTATATTGTCTAATCAAACTCGCGCTTAAAATAACCAATATGCCATCATTTAATCATTTAAATGATGGCATATAAGGTTTTTATTTAAAGTATAACCGCTAATATGCCTCAAAATTAAAGCACCTAAACTTTAAATACATTGACTTTTCCTTGTAGCATTGCCGCAAGCTGTGCGAGCTCTTGCGATGCTTGAGCATTTTGTTGCGAGCTTTCGCTAACCGAAGTAATACTAGAACTAAATTCATTAATATTGCTGCTTAGCTCATTTGCGACCATTTTTTGCTCCTGAGTTGCGGTTGATATTTGAGTGTTCATATCTGCAATTTCGGTGACTTCTTGGTTAATTTCGCTGAGCACCTGTGAAGAATAATTAGCATGGTCAACACTTTCTTTAGCACTGCTTTCAGCGTTACTCATAGCACTAACTGCTTGCTGAGCCATACCTTGTAGTTTTGTGATCATTTCATTAATGCTAGCGGTTGCTTTTTGAGTGTTGTGGGCAAGTTGCCTTACTTCATCGGCTACAACGGCAAATCCACGACCAGAGTCTCCAGCTCTTGCTGCTTCAATGGCTGCATTTAAAGCTAACAAGTTTGTTTGCTCAGCCACACCTTGAATCATCATCACAACTTGGTTTATATCATTGGTTTGTGTATTTAGATCTGCAATAAGCTGCGTATTTGTATTAACCAAAGTTGAAAGCGTATTTATTGACTCGATATTATCAGCAACAGCTTGCTGCCCTTGACCTGCTTTTATGTCGGCATTTGTTGCTTTGTCAGAGGTTACTTGAGCGTTTTGAGCAACTTGCTCTATTGCACTACTCATTTGGGTAATTGCAGTTGCAATCATAGCTGATTGTTGCTCTTGCTGGGTTGCTGTACTGGCTACTTGAATACTAATTGAGTTCATTTCTTCAGCTGCTGAAGCAAGTGTTAGTGTTGCTCCTGCCATATCTTTTACTAAATCTTGGATCCGAAGTAACATATCATTAAAGTTAGATGCGGTATCTGCAATTTCGTCTTTACCCTGAACCTTAGCACGAGCTGTTAAATCGGCATTGGTTGCAATATTCGTTATGGTATCGCGTAATGACATTAATGGATTTTGTATCGAGCAGTAAATAAAGTAGGCAACAATCAGTAATAGTAAAATTAATATTGCGATCGTGGCACTCATTATTAACTTTATTAATTTATAATTTTCATCAGCTTTGACTCTAAAGTCACTCGCTTCTTTAAGTTGTAAATCAATTAAAGCCTGGTAACTGGCACTAAGCGGATCAAAGAGTTGGTAAAGCTCATAAACAAATTTATTTTGTGGTAGTGATAAAAACTCACCATTATTAATGCTTACAATTAAATTATTCAAATGCATAAGCACAGGCTTTAGTTTCTTTTCAACGTTATCTACCAAGCGCTTTTCTTCAACTGTTAGCTTTGTGCTCAAGTAAGCTTTCCATTCATTATCAGCCGTATTTCTAGCATCATTAATATTTGCTAAGAGTTCTGACTTGGTAATAGAGTCAGCACGATACTTGTGAAGTAAATCAACAATATTTACGGCGTAATTATCTGACACATGCTTAATTTGCTTAAGTGGTACGACACGGTCGTCGTATAAACTATCAATCCCTGCTACTAACCTTCCCATTGTGTTTATTGAAAAAAACGATGTAATTAAAAAAATCATAATTGGCAGCAATGCAAGCACGGCTAAACGGGTACGCACAGAATAATTGTTTAACATAGTTATCCAAAATTACAGCAATAATAAAAAAGTATAATATGAATAAAAAATTTTACTGAATTTTTACAATAAAATATTTAGGTTTAATAATTCTTATGTTTTGATTGAAGTTCCGCTTAGCGCTGTGAGTTCAACCATTCTATGCAACATACAGCTTAAATCGTTCCGCAGGTGTTTCGTATTCTAGTATTTTTCGCGGACTCTCATTGCCAAGGTGATTGTGGAACGCATGGCTTCGCCACTTATTCGACCTACGTCAAAAGGTAGGTTGGTTAAGCCGAAGACGCCACCCAACAGAGTTTCTAAGCATCAATTTAATAATGGAAAACTAACTCTAAAAAAGGCGTTTATTAAACTGTGATGAAAATAAATGATTGAGTAAAGACTGACAGTATCGTTCAAACAATATTCCTATTTATTTCTTTTTCAACGATTACTATTGCACCTTCCGCATAACAAATTTATTATATAACAAATTTGTTATGCGAGTGGTTATGAAAGTTCTATTTTTGTGCACTGAAAACTCGGCTAGATCTATCATGGCTGAGGCGTTGTTAAAACATCATGGTAAAGGTGAGTATGAGGTTTACAGCGCCGGTACTGAGCCAAATAATGTGGACAGCCGAACGCTATCAGCTATTGAACACTTTGGGTTGCGTACCGATGGTTTACGCTCAAAACACCTTGATGAAGTTAGCAATATCCATTTTGATTTTGTTATTACCCTGTGTGATAAAGCGGCCAAAGAATGCGATAGTCGAGTAAATGGCACTAATTGCCTTGCATGGGATTTTCCTGAGCCTCGTTCCCGCAAAGAAGCCAACCCGTTTGAAAAAACACTACAAGAGCTAAATGAACGACTCAAAATGTTTTTGCTAACAAAAGAAAAGCAAAAACCAGCGCCAATCACACCAACTACTTTTTACAAAGCGCTAGCTGATGATATTCGTTTGAAAAGTCTATTAATTATTGCTGTTGAAGGTGAAGCATGTGTTTGTGAGCTGATGACTGCTCTGAGTGAAGAGAGCCAACCTAAAGTTTCTCGCCACTTAGCACAACTCAGAAAAACTGGCATTTTATCAGATAGAAAACACCAGCAATGGGTTTTTTATTCGATTAATCCAACACTACCAGAGTGGATGAAGCAAACTATTACATCAACGGTAGTGAATGATCCCATTTTCATTGAACAAGAGCTAGCCAGATTAAATGCGATGGGTGATCGTCCCACGCGTGTAGCAAGCTGCTGTAACTAGGGAGGATCATTATGGGATTTTTTGAACGCTATTTATCTTTTTGGGTCGCGATATCTATTGCTACAGGTGTCTCATTGGGGGTTATTTATCCGCCGCTTTTTGAAGCAATCGCAGAGCTCGAAGTGACGCATGTTAACATCGTCGTTGCCATCTTCATTTGGGTAATGATCTACCCCATGATGGTACAAATAGATTTCTCAACAATTAAAGAAGTGGGTAAAAATCCACAGGGACTTGTGTTAACTTTAGTGATTAACTGGCTTATCAAACCATTTTCTATGGCTGCATTGGGTTGGCTTTTCTTTGAAGGATTGTTTGCCGATTTTGTTTCACCAGAAACTGCACAAGAATATATCGCAGGAATGATTTTACTTGGCGTAGCGCCATGTACGGCAATGGTATTTGTCTGGTCACAACTTACTAAAGGCGATGCAAACTATACGTTAGTTCAAGTGTCGGTTAACGACATTATCATGATTTTTGCTTTCGCCCCACTTGCAGGATTACTGCTGGGAGTATCGGATATTCATGTGCCATGGGGAACTTTGTTTACCTCGGTTGTGTTGTATGTGCTATTGCCTTTAATTGCAGGGATATTGACCAGAAAGCATTTAAATGCCTCAGGTCGTGATGAAGCAACTATCACAGCCTTGTTAGAAAAGTTAAAACCATTTTCTGTCATTGGTTTATTAGCCACAGTTATGCTGTTGTTTGGCTTTCAAGCTAACACTATTTTAGACCAACCACTCAATATTTTGCTAATCGCGATTCCGCTGGTTATTCAAACGTATGGCATTTTCATCATTGCCTATTTTATTGCGCTAAAAATCAAGCTTAAACATAACATTGCAGCTCCATCGTGCTTAATTGGTACATCAAATTTCTTTGAGTTGGCTGTAGCTGTAGCGATTTCTCTTTTTGGCTTGCATTCAGGTGCAGCGCTAGCAACCGTGGTTGGCGTTCTTGTAGAGGTGCCTGTGATGCTATCTCTCGTCGCGATTGTAAACAGAACAAAACATTGGTTTAACGAATAATTAAGAGGACTCTTATGCAAACTCACCCTTATGACAAACTTACACTTGATAATGGCGCCAGTTTTATATTTACGCCATGCCCAGGAACGAAAGAGGTTGATTTAACAACATCGGTAAAGCAACTCAAAGATGCGGGAGCACAAGCGATTGTCACTCTGATGTATGACGCAGAAATAAAGAAAAACGAGGCCGAAACACTTCCTCAAGTTTGTAGCGAACAAGGCATAAAATGGTTTCAGTTACCTATTTTAGATGATGATGCGCCTAATAATGGCTTTGCAACGGCGTTCAAATCTCACCTTAATGACGTGTTAGCTATTTTGCGTAATCAGGGCACGATAGCTGTGCACTGTAAAGGCGGTTCAGGTCGCACGGGCTTAGTGATTGGCATACTGATGTATGAGTTAGGTTACAACAAGACAAGCATTATTAACCAAGTACAGAAAGTACGCCCTAAGGCGCTTTCTAATCCTGTGCAACTTTCATTTTTTAATGAATATCAAAAAGTAGGAGTTTAACTATGACAATTAAAATTGGTATTAACGGTTTTGGCCGCATGGGCCGATTAACGCTTAGAGCAGCCTTTGGTTGGCAAAATATTGAGTTTGTGCAAATCAACGATCCTGCTGGCAACGCAGAAACACTGGCACATCTATTAAAGTACGATTCAGTGCATGGCACTTGGTCACATGATGTATCTAATGATGACAATAATGTGATAATCAACGGTCAAGCTATTCGGGTCACTCAAAATCAAGCAATTAACGATACGGATTGGTCTGAATGTGATGTCGTCATTGAAGCATCAGGTAAAATGAAAAAAACCGATCTACTGCAAGCCTATTTAGATCAAGGTGTTAAGAAAGTAGTGGTCACTGCGCCAGTGAAAGAAGAAGGCGTACTCAATGTAGTGATGGGGGTTAACGACCACCTTTATAATGCTGAACAACATGCTATTGTTACAGCAGCGTCTTGCACCACAAATTGCTTAGCACCAGTGATAAAAGTATTACAGGATAAAATCGGCATCAAACATGGTTCAATGACGACTATCCATGATATTACCAATACTCAAACCATTTTAGATGCACCGCATAAAGATTTGCGTAGAGCGCGTGCCTGTGGCATGAGTCTTATTCCAACCACTACAGGCTCAGCAACGGCTATTACCCATATTTTCCCTGAATTAAAAGGCAAATTAAATGGTCACGCCGTTCGTGTACCACTGGCAAATGCATCAATAACTGATTGTGTATTTGAAGTTGAGCGTCCAACAACTGAAGCTGAAATTAACGCTTGGATGAAAGAAGCGGCTGAAGGCGAGTTAAAAGGTATTTTGGGCTATGAAGAAAAGCCGCTAGTGTCAATTGATTATAAAACTGACCCGCGTTCAAGCATTATCGATGCGCTATCAACAATGGTCGTCAACACCACTCAGGTGAAGCTGTATATATGGTATGACAACGAGTGGGGATACGCGAATAGAACAGCTGAGCTTACTCGCAAAGTTGGTCTATCAATAAAAGGGTAATGTGACACTATGAAGCGCTTGGCATCATTATCAGACGATATTAAACAATACCTCGTGGTCACAGGCAACTATTGGGCATTTACCTTAACGGATGGCGCACTACGTATGTTAGTAGTGCTTCATTTCCATGCGTTAGGTTATAGCCCGCTTAGTATTGCTATGCTGTTTTTGTTTTATGAAATATTTGGCGTTGTAACCAACTTGATTGGCGGCTTCTTAGGTGCTCGTTTAGGGCTAAATAAAACCATGAACATTGGTTTGGCTATTCAAATTGTTGCCTTGCTCATGCTAGCTGTTCCCTCTGAATGGTTAACAGTTGTATATGTGATGATTGCCCAAGCGCTTTCTGGTATTGCCAAAGACTTAAATAAAATGAGTGCTAAAAGTGCTATCAAGTCGTTGGTTACCGATGGGCAAGAAGGCACGCTTTTTAAATGGGTAGCTATATTAACAGGATCCAAAAATGCTTTAAAAGGCGTTGGCTTTTTCTTGGGTGGTTTACTGTTAACCTTATTTTCGTTTAAAGGTGCAGTGTTGCTGATGGCAGGTGTATTGGCATTTGTATGGTGTTACAGCCTTTACGCTTTAAAAAGTGATTTAGGAAAAGCGAAGAGCAAACCTAAGTTCACCGATATATTCTCAAAAAGTCGTTCAATTAACCTCTTGTCGGCTGCACGACTATTCTTGTTTGGTGCCCGTGATGTCTGGTTTGTGGTTGCACTGCCCGTATTTTTGTCTCAAGCCTTTAATTGGGATCATTGGACGGTAGGCGGCTTCTTGGCACTATGGGTGATTGGTTACGGTTTCGTACAATCTATCGCACCTAAGGTAATGAACCTCAAAGAAGGGTTTTCGCCTGCTATAGAAACAACCAAATGGGCGAGTTTACTGGCACTGGTTACATTAGGTATAGCCTTATCACTGTATGTTAATTGGCAAGTAAAAACAGTGCTCATTACTGGTTTAATGTTGTTTGGTGTACTGTTCGCCATTAATTCATCGCTACACAGTTATTTGATTGTTAGCATGGCAGATGCCGACGGTGTTTCTCTCGATGTTGGCTTTTACTATATGGCTAATGCGATGGGGCGTTTGATTGGTACAGTATTGTCAGGCTGGATTTTCCAGCTATATGGGTTAGCGGCTTGTTTAGCGATATCGTTTGTATTTATTGCACTGGCTGGGCTTTTCTCAACAAAGTTACCAACAACAGCAACTAAATAAGCATATAGCGGATTTAATAACTATCCTATGACACTCATCCGTTAGGGATAGTTAACTACCTCATGATGGTAATAAGCTTTTAGCTTAACGGTTGCATTGTGGCACAAAACTATTGTCTTTCTAAAATGAGTGAACGTATAAATTAGCTTAAAGGCACCTATAAAGTATTTACCCAAAAGCGTTTGAGGCATAAACGAGTTATACCTGAATGACTGCAATTAGCACTTTGACGGAGTTCTGCTTGGAGCGAGAACCGGACACTGAAAAAGTTAATTTTATTCCCGCTTTTTTGAGTAGGAGCCTAATTTTGTCCGATAACGTTATTAAACGCCGTTTTGGGGCAAAATAACATGCTTAATTTCTAGCTGTTTTAATTACTTGTTTACAAAGGTAATTATTGGTGAAATTATCATAATATGTAATATACGCTGTTTTGGTGTGTTATTAACCACCAAAATGTTGCTCAATAAGCAGTTATGTTTACAAGAAGGTTTTATGGAAGCTCCATGGAATGGCGAAAAAGTTAATTTATTCGTTAGGATTTTGGCAATCGTATTTATAATTTGCGGAATTTTTGCATTTGGTAGTCTTGCGTATGCGTTATTTAAAACAGGAGAGTTTAGTTTTAGTAACTTAGATTTTCGGATGTTAATTGGTACTATATCAGGCCCATATTGTTTTCTCTTGTTTTTAAAAGTAGCGGTTACAGGCTATGCACCAAAGTCGTGGATTCCATGGAGGTAATGTAAACATAACACATATGTGCCTTGACTCTGTTAATAGACACTAGTTTTTTTTGACCGTCAATTTTAAATCAATAAACAAATTCGTTTACTTCGTCTGTCGATGCGGCTGTTAAGCAAGTTGCTTAGGTCTGTAGGTATATAATCAGGTTAAACCTTGTTGGTTATTAACTCACCCAATTGATTGATGCTCAGCCTTATATTTAGTTAGATGTTCAGCTCACTCAGTACCATGACTAACTCTGGACTTCCTTGCCTCCTCTAGACACCAGCTTATAATCTTAAAGTACAAAACGGGAGTAAACTTCCATTTCTAGTGCTTCAAAGGTAGTTATCGGAAATATATTCTGTTTTTTGAAAGCGTTAATCTAGATAGCTATATGAGCAACTTTTCGGGGTCTTATTTGAGCGAAAAGCAGACATTGACCGTTAATCGTTTCAACGACGGCAATTAGCCATACGTTGCATGTTTGCTCCCTTACTGGTTTTACGATATCCAAAACCGACATAACGACCATTAAGCAAATACCAAAGTAAAATAGGTATGTGCTTCAATCATATAGCCAAAGAGGATAAAGCGTTAATAGCACTGCTACAGGCCCTAGAATGCTGAAGACAGCTCTGGTATGGTTTTTATTTTTGTGCCAGTTGTATAAGTTTACCAATAGTTCCAAAGATGCAAAAATAGGTAAAAGCGTATTTACAGCTATTCCTTCGAAGTGAGAGAAGAAGCCTAGTCCTAATGCCGATGCAAGTGACCTTAATGCAGGGAAGCAGGCCGTGCCGCTAGCCAAACGCCACTAGAGCCTACTCTGTCTAATATTTTATTTATCATTTGAAAGTCTATTGGTTGATATTACCATCATTCTAAACTCCGTATATAAGTACGGAGTCAATCATTTTAATGAATCAATTATGGGGCAATGTGTTGGATCTTCGTTTTGCATACAGGTATTTGTCATATCCACAATTACTTTCTCTAAACGTTGAAGGTCATTAATTTTGTCTCGAATGATTGCTAACTTTTGTCGGCTTAATAGCTCAACTTGAGTGCAGTTGCTGTCCATAGACATTAGCGATTTTATTTCTCTTAACGTAAAGCCGAGCGCTTTGGCTTTTGTGATAAACCTAAGTTGTCCTGCTATTGTTTCGTCATATTGTCTATAACCAGATATTGGTTTTTCAGGTTGTGTAATCAGCCCTTCTCGTTCATAAAAACGAATGGTTTCTACATTTAAATTTAATGATTGTGCTAATTTGCCAATGGTTTACATTATTGCCTTTGTGAATACTACTAATCTAAAGTTATATTTAGTTTAGCTATCCAATGATTTGATGATGCCGCACGCTTCAATTGTATTGTCTGAACCACAAGCACTTGCCATCTGTTGTAATTCAGCTTTAAGCGCCCTTAATTCTTTCATACGTTTATTCACTAGTGCAAGTTGCTGATCAATTAATGCATTAACGCTAGAGCAGCTTTCTTCTGGCTTATTTTTTAATTCGATAAGACGTTTAATATCATTGAGTGATATATCTAGGCTGCGACAATGCTTTACGAATTCCAATTGTTTAAGTGCTTTACTATCATACAGCCTGAAATTACCTTCTGAACGGTTTGGATTTAACAGTAATCCTTCTCTTTCATAATATCTAATCGTTTGTATTGAACAGCCCGATTTTTTTGACAATTCGCCTATTTTCATCAATTTCCCCCAGACATTTGACTCTATAGTTACTATAGGATCTATAGTATAGGTATGCAACGAAAGGGATATATAAAAATGACTGAGAAATATTTAAACAATACGAATATCGTTAATTTTGAACACAAAGATATCCAATCCCTGATCGATCAACGAGGGTGGAAAAATTTGGATAATTTCAACAAAATTGGTGCCGCTTATCAGTTTGTAAAAGATGAAATAATGTTTGGCTATAACAAGAGTGATGATATTTCAGCAAGCGATGTGCTAGCAGATGGTTATGGACAATGTAATACTAAGGGTAATCTGTTAATGGCACTATTGCGTGGACTAGGTATCCAGTGTCGTTTCCAAGGTTTTACCATTGATCAGCAACTATAAAAAGGTGCTATCCTAAGCTTGTATTTTGGTTAGCACCTAAATACATCATTCATAGTTGGGTAGAAGTTTACTTTGAAGGGCGTTGGATAAACTTAGAGGGCTTTATATTGGATGAGCAATACTTAAGCTCACTACAGCAGAAATTTAGCCAAGCAAAAGATGAGTTTTGTGGTTATGGTGTTGCAACAAAGTGCTTATCTTCACCCGGTACGGATTGGCGTGGAGAGGATACCTATATTCAAAAAGAAGGTATTCATGACGACTTTGGGCTTTATGATTCACCAGATAAGTTCTATCTCGAAAAAGGTACTAATCTATCAGGTGTAAAACGTTGGTTGTATCAACGAGTGATCCGACATTTGATTAATATGAATGTATCAAAAATAAGAAATAAAAAAGTACTGGAGGTACAAAATGCACAACCATAGTCACAGTCATCAGCATGGTAAAGACGACCGGATTGGTTGGGCATTTTTCCTTAATGTGATATTTACCATTATCGAATTTATAGGTGGTTGGCTCACAAACAGTACGGCGATAATGGCGGATGCCGTTCACGATCTTGGTGATAGTCTTTCAATAGGTTTTGCGTGGATTTTAAGTCGTTTTTCAGATAAAGAAGCATCAGACAAATTCAGCTATGGTTATCGCCGACTTACACTTTTTGGTGCATTGGTAAATAGTATTGTTTTGATTATCGGCTCTATTTGGGTTTTATTTGAAGCAATACCTAAGCTGTCCAATCCTGAAATGCCTGTAGTTGAGGGGATGTTAGGGCTAGCCATACTCGGTGTTGCCGTAAATGGTTATGCGGTATTCAAATTAAAAGCGGGTGAAACACTAAATGAAAAAGTGCTGACATGGCACCTACTTGAAGATGTACTCGGTTGGGTTGCCGTTCTTATAGTCTCTATTGTATTGTTGTTCGTTGAACTGCCGATATTAGATCCTCTATTATCAATAGGGTTTACGCTGTTTATCTTATTTAACGTTTTCAAAAATCTTAAATCAACATTGGTGCTTTTTCTTCAAGCTGCACCCGATAAAGAGACCCAAGAGCGTATTAAGCAGTCATTAATTGAATTTCCTGAAGTAAATGGTATACACCATATGCATTTTTGGTCACTGGATGGTGAAAGTCACGTTTTAACAGCGCACCTTGAGCTGAGTGACAACTTTGACGTTAAAGAATTAATTAAGCTTAAACAAGAGGTTGCAGCTAAATTATCTTCCTATCATTTATCGCATACGACGATAGAGTTTGAGTTTTTAAATGAAAATTGTAGGGATGAAGCAGAGTAAGTTTTATCAATAAAATTTTGGAGCATACAATATAAAAAGCAGCTTAATTAGGCATAACTTAGTAATTAAGCTGCTTTTTTGCTTTTAGATTTCGTCGGATTGCTGTTTGTTACTCTCAGCGCCATGCGCCCATTGATATAAAATAGGCAATACAAACAAAGTTAAAATGGTAGAAGATACAATACCGCCGATAACAACTGTTGCTAGTGGTCGTTGTACTTCTGCACCAATTCCAGTGTTTAACGCCATTGGAATAAAACCTAAACTTGCGACCAGTGCCGTCATTAAAATAGGTCTTAAACGAATGATGGCACCTTCAATGATCGCTACGTATAGGTCGCCTTTTTCATGCCAAAGATCTCGAATAAAAGCCAACATAACCAAGCCATTTAATACTGCGACACCTGACAATGCAATGAAGCCGACACCTGCCGAAATTGATAAGGGCATGTCTCTTAAATAAAGTGAAAATACGCCCCCTGTTAATGCTAAAGGCACGCCACTGAAAATGATTAATGCATCTTTTAATGAACCAAATGCTATAATCAAAATACCTAGGATAACAACCAATGTTATCGGTACAACTAGGCTTAATCGCTTACTTGCTGATTCTAGTTGTTCAAACGTTCCACCATAATCAAGCCAGTATCCTGCTGGAATTTCTCCTTCCTGATTAATTTTAGCTTTAACTTCTTTTACAAAACCGCCTAAATCTCTACCACGAACATTGACGGTAACCACAACTCTTCTTTTTCCGTTCTCTCGGCTAATCTGCGCGGGTAAAGACTCTGATTTAAGCTCTGCAACTTCTTCAATTGGCACATAGTTACCATTCTCAAGTGGAAGCGGCAGATGCTTCAAGCTATCGATATCCGTTCTTATTTGCTCTGGTAGGCGAACAACTAACTCAAACCGTCTGTCACCTTCATAAATGATCCCCGCAGATTCACCGCCAATCGCAGTGGCAACCCAGTCTTGCAATTCGGTAACGTTCAATCCATACCTACCAAGCGCTTCTCGTTTAGGAATTACTGATAAAGATGGAACACCTGTGACCTGTTCTATTCGAGCATCAGCGGCACCATCCACGGTTTTCACAATATTTAGAATATCTTTTGCGGTAAGTAATAACCGATCCAAATCATCACCAAATATTTTGATGCCGACATCAGCTCTAACGCCAGAAATCAATTCATTGAAACGCATTTGAATAGGCTGAGTGAATTCATAGTTGTTGCCTGGAATGTTTTTCAGTACTTTTTCCATTTCTTCAACTAATTCACTTTTTGGTTTTGAAGGTTCGGCCCATTCTTTACGTGGTTTTAAAATAACAAAGATATCAGCAATACTCGGTGGCATTGGGTCGGTTGCTACTTCTGGTGTGCCAATGCGCGAGAATACTTTATCAACTTCAGGAAACGCTTTAATACGTTGCTCAAGTACTTCTTGCATTTCTACTGATTGCTCTAGGCCAGTCGATGGAATTCTTAATGCCTGTAGTGCAATATCACCTTCATTTAATTGAGGAACAAATTCTGTCCCAAGCGTAGTTGCTAACCAAAGGCTATACCCCATTAACAGCGTTGAGAATGAAACAATAATCCAACGAAATTTCATCGCCATTTTTAACAATGGTTCATAAATAGACTTGGTTGAACGAATAACTACACTTTCTTTTTCGCTGATTTTACCTTTCATAAACACAGCTACAGCAGCAGGAACCAGTGTAACTGAAAGGATCATTGCGGAAATTAACGCCATAACGACAGTTGCCGCCATAGGGTGGAACATTTTCCCTTCAACGCCAGTTAGCGTGAAAATGGGGATGTAAACAACAGTGATAATTGCCACACCAAACAAGCTTGGACGTATCACTTCTGAAGTGGCTTCAAAAACGGTATTTAGGCGTTCTCTTAAGTCTTGCCTATGACCGTTGTGTTGGGCCTGTGCTAACCTACGGACAGAGTTTTCAACGATGATTACAGCCCCGTCCACTATCAAGCCAAAGTCCAATGCGCCGAGACTCATTAAATTGGCAGATACTCCTGCTTGCACCATACCTGTGATTGTCATTAACATGGAAATAGGGATAACAGCAGCGGTAATGAGAGCTGCACGTAAATTTCCAAGTAGAATAAATAACACAACAATAACTAAAAGCGCACCTTCAACGAGGTTTTTGGTAACGGTTGCAATCGCTTTATCTACTAACGTTGTTCTGTCGTAAACAGGCTCTGCGGTAATGCCCTTTGGCAGAGATTTTTGTATTTCGCTGAGCTTATGTTCCACTTCTAAAGCAACGGTGCGAGAATTCTCACCAATCAGCATCATGGTTGTACCAAGCACTGTCTCAATGCCATTACGAGTAGCAGCCCCTGTTCTAAGTTCTTTGCCTATAGCAACATTGGCAACATCACTTATTTTTACAGGAATACCATCGTTCTTTTTGATGATGACATTGAGGATTTCATCCATTGTCGCAAGTTGCCCGATGGAGCGCACTAACACTTGTTGTCCGTTTTGCTCAATATAACCCGCGCCACGGTTATCATTATTTTTACGTAATGCATCAGAAACGTCTTCAAAGCTTACCTGATGAAAAAGTAATTTTTCGGGTTTCGGCGTTATATGATACTGCTTGTTATAGCCGCCGATGCTGTTGACCTCAATGACGCCTTTAACTTGAGCCAATTGCGGTTTAATGATCCAGTCTTGTATTTCTCTTAAGGCAATAGCGGTATAAGGCTCTCCATTAGGCATTTTAGCGTCAGGAGAAGCTTGTACGGTATACATAAATATTTCACCAAGCCCTGTGGAAATAGGACCCATCTCTGGCTCTAAGCCAGAGGGAATAACGCCTTTTATCGCAGCTAATCTTGCATTGATTAAGTTGCGTGCGAAATAAATATCGGTTCCCTCTTCAAAGATAACGGTCACCTGGGATAAACCATATCTTGAAAGAGAGCGGGTGTGAGACAGCTTTGGTAGTCCAGCTAATGCGTTTTCTACTGGAAAAGTTACCCTTTGCTCCGCTTCTAAAGGTGAATAACCGGGGGCAGAGGTATTTATTTGTACCTGTACGTTTGTTATATCTGGAACAGCATCAATGGGAAGTTTTTGATAACTCCACATACCAACGCCGATGATTACCATCAGCAAGCTTAATACTAAATAGCGCCTATTTATTGCAAGACGCAAAATTGATTCAATCATATTGCGTCTCCTAATCGTCGTCTTCTACTTCAGATTTCAAGATATCTGCTTTAATCAGATAACTGTTTTTGTTTACATATTCAGCGTCTTTACTGAGGCCATCAATGACCTCGATATAGTTTTTGTCTGAACGACCAAGGACAAGTGGTGCAAACTCGTACTCTTCATTTTCTTTTACAAAGACACCTAATTGTCCACCTAGCTCTTGTATGGCAACTTTCTCGACCGCTAAATCCACCTCAAATTGGTTTATCTTCACGTTGCCTTTTAATAATTGACCTGACGTTAGCTTTAACTCAGTGTTGTTTAATCGTACCCGTGCTAAAACATAAGGCTGATCTTTAGCTGGAATAATATTAGTGATGACTGAACTGAATGCGTGTTCACCTTGCTCAATATCAACATGCTGACCGACTTTGATTTGATTATATTGGCTGGTAAACACCTTAAATTCAGCCCACAAGGTGTCAAATTTGACGATTTCAAACAAGCTAGTGTTTTGCGTGATACCGCCAATATTTCCATTTCGCTGTAAAACAGTCCCAGAAACAGGCGATGTTATTTTATAAGTATTTAAGCTCTCATTAGATTCAATAACGGCTAATAGATCGCCTTTTTTTACCGTATCACCAACAGTGAAGTTTATTGTCTTTATAACGCCGTTATATCTAGCGCTAACTTGAAATAATTGTTCAGCGCCTATCGTCGTAGAGCCGTATACAGGGATAGTTTGGTTCAACGTTTTTGAAGCTAAATAGGCTGTTTCAACACCAAGCCTTTTTGCCATGTTATTGTTTATTTTGCTAATGCCTTCTTCGCCTTCATGTTCATCTTCACTAGCGATAACACTTTGAATGGGTGATAGATACCCAATAAAAATCAATAGTGCGAGTAAATAGTTTTTCATTTTGAATTCCTAAACGATTCAGTTAATCACTGAATCAATAAATTGTTATTAAACTTAAAGTGATGTTTATTTAGAGTGACAGCGCTTCGTTTGTTAGTTTTTCTATCTCTGCGCCATAAATTAGGGCAGCAGATGCCGCGTCAATAAGGGTTCGCCGAGCATTTAACAGCTCTTGTCTAGCCGATACATAATCAAGATATCCATATCGACCTTTTTGATAGGCGTCTTGAGTATCTTCCAGTGCATCTTCAAGCATTGGGATAACCGACTGCTTTAATGAATTAGCTGTTAATATGGCTTGTTTTCTATTGGAGTATGCTCGTAGTAAGTGATTTCTAAATCTTAACTTAGTCGCCTCTTTCTCTATGGCAACTTGGTCACGCTCTGCTAGCGCACTAGCGATTGCGCCAGAATTTCGCTTTTCAGCAAACAAAGGTAAGCTAAAGCCAGCGACCAGTGCCGTATCATTGGCTTCTTGAGAGCGCCTAACACCAACAGACCATTTGATATTGGCCGTTGACTCTGTTTTAGCCAACTGTAACTCGGCCTCTTTTAGTCGCTGCTCACTTGCATAAACTTGAATAGCAGGGTTTTTCTCTAATTTCGCAAAGAGACTACTAAAATCACTATCATTGCCAAACTGAAACAGATCTCCAGTTACTCTAGAGAATGACACTGATGTTTCTCCCCAGTAAGCTGATAAAGAAAGCTTTAGATATTCCAAGCGCTTTTGTTCAGATTGAAGGGTGAGGTTAGCCTGAGCAATAACTGCTTTTGAGCGTTTCACTTCAGCCTCAGGAGTAGCACCTGCGCGGTTACGCTGAGATACAATCTCTAAGGTTTCTTGTGCTAAGCTCAAAGCATTTTCTGCCAATATAACTCTTTGTTGGGCTGCAAGTACTTCCACGTACTTCTCAGTGACTTGAGCCATTAAATTAAGCGCAGAGACTTCTTTTTCAGCAGTGAGTAGTGTTCTTGATTTTGAAACAATTCCAATCCGCGCTGAGCGTTTATCTCCCATTTCGATAACCGAAGATAGAGCGACTGTTAATTCAGCACTGTCGAATGTATTAAATTCACCTGAGCCTGCAAAGTTCTCAGCTTCAAGCTCTAGTTCATAAGCAGGATTTAAACTTGCGATTTGTTCTCGTCCAATTAATGCCGTTTGCTTGAAATCAAATATTTTAAGTTCTGGATTTTGTTTAAGCGTCCACTGAATTGCCTCTTGAAGGTTTAACTGCTTCTCAAAGGCATAAACATTAAATGTAAAAAGTGACAAAGCGAGAAACGCGATATATTTAAGCCGAGGTGTTACACACCTTAAAATTGCTATCTTGCGATGCACACAGGTATTAAGTGCCATGTATACTTTCCTATAAATTTATATGTGATATTTAGGTCATTAACATTTGACCTTTCTTAATTTTCTATAAAATTTAGGCGTATTTAGGTGGGCGGAATGGCACCGAGATATAGCCTTTTAGCTCAGGGGAAACTAAGGCGTAGGTAGGGAAATATTCTATTGCTTGTAAAATATTACAAGAAGAATCTGTATTTAAAAATAACTGACAGCAGCAACAAAAATTACAATTATCAATTAAAGTTTGGCTATTACCCTCCTCAAATAAATTAGAGCTTTCAGGAGCTTTTAGCGGGGTAATAGACTCAGTTAGTGATATATTAAAAGAACTTTCAATTAAGTTTCCTTCAATCTCTTCTTGCGAAAAAAACACAGACTGCACCGCGATTAAAATCATTATCACGTATGATATATATGGTTTAAAATATGACGGGTGCATTCTTTTAACTACTTTCTACTTAAGACTTTAGCTGTAAGATGCGGCGAGCACCGTTTAAAACGACAACAGCAATAATCAAACCAATCACTAAATCTGGATAACGGCTGCTAGTTACTGTAACTAATAAGCCAGCTAAGATTACACCTACGTTTGCGATTACGTCATTTGCGGAAAAAATCCAACTCGCTTTCATATGAGCGCCGTCTTCTTTGTTGCCAAATATTAAAAACAGACAAGCAATGTTAGCGATTAGTGCTATTCCACCAAATATCATCATTAAAGAAGAGATAGGTTCACTACCGTAAATAAAGCGTCTTACGACTTCACTCAAAGCACCTAGCGCTAGAATAATTTGAAGTACACCAGATATATGTGCCGCTCTAAGTTTCATGCTTATGCTTTTACCGACAGCATATATAGCTAAACCATAAACAGCAGCATCAGCAAACATATCTAATGAGTCGGCAATAAGGCCAGCAGATTGCGCAATAATCCCAGCAATTACTTCTATAAAAAACATGACTCCATTAATGGCTAACAACCATTTTAGCGTTGATGCTTCTTTCATCTCATTTTTTTGGGCTAGATCTTTTGCTTTTGCAGCTTCGGTGCTGCAACTTTCTTTAGTTGATGCCAACTCTGCACCGAGATTGAGTTGTTGTAATTTTTTTGTTATCTCATCTAAATTTTCATCATGAAAAACCTTGACTAAACGGCTAGGAATATCAAATTGCAACCCAACTGAAGGCTCAATTGAGTCAAGTGCTAACCTAATCAATCTCTCTTCTGAAGGACAGTCCATTTGAGGTACTTTAAATGTACTGACAAACGCGCCACTATAGTTATCTAATTGTGTATCAATTTTTACATCTTCATTGGTAGAAGATGATTGACACTGACCACTACATTTTTCTGACATATTTAACATTCCGTAATAATATTAAAATAAGTATAAAATCTATAGTGGCTATAGAGTCAAATAAAAAATTATTTAATGTAAAAGCGTGGAAACTGAATTGAAAAGCTAGTTTAAGAAAATAGTTTCTGCTAGTATTTTAAATACTATATTTAACTGGTGATAACTTTGAACCTTAATGTTGTACTAAAAATGCTCTTGGTTATTTCGATTGTTTTACAATCGTTAACTGCTGTAGCATCCTCAACATCTGAGAATCACCAAATAGATATAGAGCACCTTCAAACTCAACATGATCATGCAGATGATCGAAATGTCTCAAATGATAATGTAGGTGATGAGCAGCATAATGAAAAAGATTGTCATCACTGCGGTCATTGCAGTGGCAGCCACTTATCTTGGATTTTAGTCAGTAATTCAAATACCACGGGCAAACTAAACATTATCAATAAAACGCCTTATCAAATTGATCAAACAAATACTTACCTTGAAGCGATACTTCGCCCACCCATTTCTTAATTAGATTGATTTTTAATGACCTATTTGTCCATGAGAAGGATAAAGGGTTCGTGTTTATAAATTAAAAAATTAAGAAGTTTTATGTATATATTTTTAAAAAATACAGGTTTAACCCTGTCTTTATGCATGGCTGTGAGTTTTTCAGTTGCCACTTATGGCAAACAGAAAAGTATTTCATGGCTAGATAGTCAAATAAATAAAGATCCCGAAGTTGTTGCGGCTAAAGAGTTACTTAATGCAAGTAATCATAGAGCCAAAAGCTTAACTCAAGCCGTATATAACCCAGAGCTTGAAGCAAGCTATGAAAAAGAAGGTGATTTTGATAATTACTCTATTGGTATCAGTCAAACGATAGATTTTTGGGATAAGCAATCAACAAATAAAACCATTGGTGAAATTGATGTTTATGCAAACCAGCAACAATTGTTATCTCTACTCGATTCTAAAAAGGCTAATGCCTTAACTGCATTAGTTAATTGGCAAGCAGCAAAAAAAGCTGCTCAGTTACTTTCAGAAAGAGAAGAGCAATTGCAAACGCTCGTTGGAATTGTTGAAGACAAACGAAAAGCTGGACTTCTAGAGCCACTTGACGCTGAGCTAGTCTATTTAAACTTGTCGCAAATTTTTAGTGAAATATCTGAGTCTCAAATTGCTTTGAAAAATGCAGAGGTAAAGGTTCAGGAGTTATTGCCTGATTGGACGCCTAATACTACCAATTTGTTTTCATTTACTTTTGGAGCAACAAGCTACTCATTTAACTCCCAGTGGGTTGAGGAACATCCAAAAGTTAAACTTGCTAGAGCGAAATGGAAGGGACAACAATCTAAAGCTCAACTAACCACTATGGAATCTAAAGCTAATCCAACCATTGGCGTTAGCGCAGGGAAAAGTGGAGATGAAGACTTGGTTGGTGTGACTTTTTCAATGCCTTTAAACATCAGAAATAACTATACAGATAATGTTAAAGCCGCTTATTCAGAAGCCATTGCAGCCGAGGCGAATTTTCAGTCGGTATATCGAAAGCAGTCTTTTGAAGCAAAAGCTAATTATGAATCGCTTAATGTCAGTAGAAAATATTATGAGCAATGGCAAAAACTGACAAAAGGCAGATTAGATAGCAGCGAAAACTTATTAAATAAGCGCTGGCAAGCTGGTGATATTAATACTTCTGACTACTTACTTGCATTAAATCAACGTGCGGAAGGGCTTCATGCAGGAATACGTTTGGAAAATCAATTCAAGCTTGCAGAAATATCCTTCATTTTAAGTATGGGTCAGTTATCCAAATTTGAGATTTGAGCGCTTTGTTTTTTCAGTAGCGAAAAACGAAATCTTAAATTTATTAAAAATATAGGTTACAAAAATGAATACAGTAATTAGTAAAAAATTTTTAGCCGTAGTAATTAGCAGCCTGTTAGTTGGGTTTACTACAAATCATGATGCTTTTGCACAGTCGTCAGATGGAACTGGTTCTGTCACAAACGTTTCGAAACAAGAAGAAAAAGAACATCAAGATGAGCATGAACACGAAAAGGGACATGAAGAAGATAAAGGTGACCATGACGAGCACGGCCATGAAGGTGGTAATAAAGAGGGAGAAGAAGAACATGAAGAAGGTATCACTATTGATCCAAAGAAGATGTCGCTTGCTAAAATTAAAGTGGAAAGTGTTAAGCCTGAATATCAATTTAGCTCCGTATATGCACCTGGCGAAATAAAAGCTAATGGCTATAAAAGTTATGTGGTATCACCACGTACAGAGTCAGTCATTATCAGTCGCCATGCAGCGCTTGGCGAGTATGTAGAAATAGGTCAGAAGTTAGTTACATTATTTAGTGAAGCAATGGCACAAGCACAAGCTGACTATTTAATCGCTTCAACCGAATGGCAACGTGTAAAAAAGCTGGGTAATAAGACGGTGAGTGAAAGTCGATTATTACAAGCTGAAACAACATACAATGCGAGCTATGGCAAGCTCATTGCTTTAGGGTTAACTGAAAAAGCAATAAATGGTATTTCTAACAAAGACATTAAAGCATTTGGGCAATATGCATTAACGGCGCACCGTGAAGGTGTCGTGCTTCAAGACGACTTTATCCAAGGGCAACGTGTTGATGCTGGGGATTCAGTCATGTTGTTAGCTGATGAAAAACAACTATGGGTTGAAGCAAAAGTTTCTCCAAATAAAAAGCTAAATTTATCAATTGATTCTCCTGCGGTACTTAAATTAGAAGGCCAGAGTTACAATGCCAAAGTTATCCAAGAAGCCCATACAATTGATCCCGTAACTCGTACAAGAATTATTAGATTGGGGGTACAGAATGCTGATGATAACCTTCATTCAGGTATGTTTGTAAAAGTTTACTTTCAGTTTGCCACAAAGCAGAAAGTGATGGCTGTGCCAGAAGAAGCATTGATCCGCAGCGCAGATGGTGATTGGACCGTATTTGTCGAAGACCACCCTGGAGAATTTAAAGCTGTAGAAGTAGAACTAGGCCGAGCCTTAGGTGATTTTAGGGAAATCATTGGCCTTGATAGTGGGACGCGAATTGTAACCAAAGGCGCATTTTTTGTTGCTTCTGAAATCGCTAAAGGCGGATTTGATCCGCATAACCACTAAGGAGCAAGACTATGTTTAATAAAATAATAGATTGGTCTGTTAATAATAGACTCCTGATTTTGATTGCGCTGTTTGCCACAATTGTCGGCGCAATTATGGTTATACCAAAACTAAATTTAGATGCCTTTCCTGATGTTACTAATGTTCAAGTTGCTGTAAATACTGAAGCGCCAGGACTAGCTGCTGAAGAAGTTGAACAACTCATTACGTACCCCATTGAAGCGGTCATGTATGCCTTACCTGATGTAGAACAAGTGCGCTCAATTTCTAAAACAGGCTTGTCTGGCGTCACGGTTGTTTTCAAAGAAGGCACCGACATTTACTTTGCAAGACAACTTGTATTTGAGCGTCTTCAAGCCGCAAAAGAACTGATACCAGAAGGTGTCGGCACACCCGAAATGGGGCCAAACACCTCAGGGCTAGGCCAAGTATTTCAGTACCTTCTTATTTCAGATAAAGATGCAGGCTATGATGCTATGGCACTCAGGAGTCTCAATGATTGGGTAGTAAAATTACTCGTTATGCCTGTCGATGGTGTTACTGATGTACTCTCCTTTGGAGGTATTGTTAGGCAGTACCAAGTAAATGTAGATCCATCTAAGCTTCTTTCTTATAACCTAACGCAAGAAGACGTTGTTGGTGCCCTAGATAACAACAATGCCAATGTTGGCGGATGGTATATGAACCGTGGGCAAGAGCAGCTTGTTATTAGAGGTGCAGGTTGGTTTGAAAGTGGTGACGCTGGTATTAGTAATATCAAACAAGTTCCCGTCAAAACAGTTGATGGGACAGTTGTGACGGTTTCGGATATTGCTAAAGTTGAAATGGGCAGTGAAATTCGTCAAGGTGCTGTCACAATGACGCGCAAAACCGAAGACGGTAAAGTCGAAAATTTAGGTGAAGTTGTCTCTGGCATTGTCTTAAAACGCATGGGGTCTAATACTAAAGCCACCATTGATGGTATCAATGCAAGAATCCCATTAATTAATCAAGCATTGCCTAAAGGTGTTCGCTTTGAACCATTTTATGATCAGGCTGATTTGATTGAAAAAGCCGTTGATACAGTAGTTGATGCACTATTACTAGCATTTATTTTCATCTGTATTGTATTAGCACTATTTTTAATGAATATACGTGCAACCTTCCTTGTCCTAATATCTATTCCAATTTCAATTGGTATCGCGTTAATGATCATGGCTTGGTGGGGCATTTCTGCAAACCTTATGTCATTGGGTGGCATTGCCGTAGCCATTGGTATGCTAGTTGATGGTTCAGTCGTGATGGTTGAAAACATGTTTAAGCATTTAAATAGACCAGACTCTACCCATTTAAAAACTGTAAAAGAAAGAGTGCCTAGTGCTGATACTGATCCACATGATGTAGAACAAGATGAGCATGGTATTAAGTTACGTCTTCAAAATGCGGGTAAAGAAGTGGCTCGTCCCGTATTTTTTGCAGCTTCTATTATTTTAGTCGTATTTACGCCTTTATTTAGCTTTGAAGGTGTTGAGGCAAAGTTATTTCAACCTATGGCAATAAGCATCATTTTAGCTGTTATATCTGCTATTGTGGTTGCGTTGTTTGTTGTACCCGCTTTAGCTACTTATTTATTTAAGTCAGGTGTAAAAGAGAGGGAAAGCTTTGTTCTTAGGCCATTAGACAAACTCTACAGAAAAGGGCTTACATTCGCACTAAAACGCACCAAATTAGTCATTTCAGCCGCACTTATATTAGTTTTCTCTGCCTTTGCATTAGTTCCATTAATTGGTACTGAATTTGTACCTGAGTTAGAAGAAGGGACGATAAACTTAAGAGCAACGCTTGCACCTTCTTCCAGTTTAGATACCGCGCTCACTGTGGCACCAATTCTAGAAGAAAAACTAATGGCTTTCCCTGAAGTAACCTATGCATTAAGCCGAATTGGTCGAGCAGAAATAGGTGGAGACCCAGAGCCTGTGAATAACATCGAAATTTACATAGGGTTGAAGCCTGTTTCTGAGTGGACCAGTGCATCTAATCGATATGAACTTCAAGGAAAAATGGAGAGATCTTTAGAAGAATTCCCTGGGTTGCTACTCAACTTTTCTCAACCTATTGCGACTCGTGTCGATGAGCTACTATCTGGTGTTAAGGCTCAGTTGGCGATAAAGTTGTTTGGGCCTGAACTTGAGGTACTGGCGGCTAAAGGTCAAGAAATAGAAACAGCAATTAAAAACATTGAAGGTGCAAGGGATGTTGCATTGGAGCAAATTGCTGGTGAAGCGCAATTGGTGATAAGTCCTAACAGGCAAGAACTATCGCGCTTTGGATTGTCTGTGAGTGACATAATGGAGGTTGTGCGTGATGGTATTGGTGGTGTTGAAGCCGGACAAATAATCAATGGTAATGAACGTTATGATATTTACGTTCGCATAGAGGAAGAGTACCGAAGTAACAAAGAAGCTATTGCTGATATTCGGCTTCAATCACCTACTGGTGCTTGGGTGCGACTGGGTGACGTAGCCTCAGTCTCATTTGAGTCAGGCCCACCACAAGTTAGACGCGATGATGTACAACGAAGAGTCGTTATCCAAGCAAATGTACAAAATCGAGATATGGGAAGCGTGGTTGCCGATATCAGAACGGTAATTGCTGAAAAGGTTGACTTACCTTCAGGTTATTCTGTTTCGATTGGCGGCCAGTTCGAAAGTCAAAAACGTGCTCAAAATAGGTTAGCTATAGTTGTACCTTTATCGTTAGCACTAATCGCACTACTACTTTACTTTGCCTTTGGTTCTGTTGGTCAAGCTATGCTGATATTGGTCAACGTGCCGCTTGCTGTAATTGGCGGAGTTTTCTCCTTATATTTATCTGGACAATACTTGTCTGTACCAAGCTCCGTTGGCTTTATTACCTTATTTGGTGTAGCGGTATTGAATGGGGTCGTTATGGTAGAAAGTATCAACCAACGTATTAAAGACGGTCTAGAAGCATCTAAAGCCGTTTTTGAAGGCGCTACTTCAAGATTAAGACCTGTACTTATGACTGCTATAACATCAGCTTTAGGTTTGATACCGATGTTAATGTCTAATGGTGTTGGTGCAGAAATACAGCGCCCCTTAGCGAGTGTTATTGTTGGCGGCTTGGTAACTGCAACACTGTTAACATTATTTGTTTTACCTGTTTTATATCGCTGGTTTTCAGAGAAAAAAATAAAAGAGCTATCCAGATAAAATGACTGTGAACTCTAACCCCACGCTAAAGTCACGTTTAGCGTGGGGTTATTGAGTAGATGAACGAAAAGAAAGATTAGATTTAACAATAAACTAATAGTCATGACTGCTTTGTCGGAATATTTGTCGTTAAACAGGCCAAAGCTAACTTCCGCTTTCGTATCTTTGCAGTCTTAATCTTTATGTGTCTCAAGGTCGGCTTATGGCACAAACCGGAAATAGCTCACGCATTAATTCTATATTTATACATTAAGGCTTCTTCAGACTTAATGTAATTCATTTTAATCATTCAACTATTTACCTAATCATACCTAAATTTAAGGCGAGACTTTAGTTAATAAATCTCAATTTAAGTGCCATAGTTCGAATGAAATTCAAACAATTCTCAAGCTGCCGCGAATTCTCAACTTAAGTGGCGCTGGCTAAAAAAAATGCAAAAAATTCAAATTTTATAAAAAACCAATTGATAACTATTTTCGTTTAGATTAATATAAACCTACTAAATGAAATTGAGAGTTGTTTGTATTCATGTATGTTTGTCTTTGTCACGGTGTGACCGATAAAAAAATTGAGCAAACCATCGACGATGGTGCTACTACCATGCGCGAGCTAACTAAAGAGCTTAAAGTGGGCAGCCAGTGCGGTAAGTGTTGTTGCTGTACAAAAAAGATCCTCAATCGTAAACTGATTCAAATTGCAGATATAACCGATCAAGTGGCTTAATAGTAATCTACATAAATAGGCCTACCTAAACGAATTGGTATAACATTTAAAAATTAAACATAAAAAAAGCAGCCTTAGCTGCTTTTTTTGTATTTATAACTTTAACTTACAGTTGCGATTGTAAGTAGTTTTCAAGCCCAGTGTTTTTGATCAGCAGTTGCTGTGTTTCTAGCCAATCAATTTGCTCTTCTTGCTCATTTAAAATGTTATCGAGCGCTTCACGGCTAATGTAATCTTTTTTACTTTCAGCTAGTTTGATGGCTGTACGTAGCTCATCTACTGTATCAAGTTCAAAGCTCATGTTAGCGGCAATCATTTCTTCGCTGTTTTCGCCAATGCGTAAGCGTCCTAAATCTTGAAGGTTAGGCAGGCCTTCTAAAAATAAAATACGCTCAATTAAACGGTCGGCGTTTTTCATCTTTTGTATCGATACTTTGTAATCAGCTTTGTCTAGTTTACTAAAACCAAAATCTTTAAACATGCGTGCATGTAAAAAGTATTGGTTAATACCCACAAGCTCATTAGCAAGTACTTTATTTAGTGCTGCAATAACGTCTTTATCGCCTTTCATAATATAAGTCCTTATTCGCCCATTTGAGCTTGGTGATAGTTTTGAGTGCCAATTTTGTCAATCAGACCCAGTTGTTGCTCTAACCAGTAGACGTGATCTTCTTCGGTATCAAATAATAGCTTTTCTAAAATTTCACGAGATTGATAATCTTGCTGTTGTTCACAGATAGCAATAACCTCTTTAACACACTCAACCACTTCAAGTTCTAAGGTTAAGTCGTTTTGCATCATGCTTTTTACATCGTCACCAATTAACAGATCACGACGTTTAGTCATGTTTGGTACGCCTTCTAAAAAAAGAATACGCTTGATTAGCCAATCAGCGTGGTCTTTTTCTTCTTCCATTTCATGGTTAAGACGCTCATAAAGTTTGTTTAAGCCCCAATCGTCGTACATACGAGAATGAATAAAATACTGGTCAATAGCAGCTAATTCGTTAGCTAACAATGTATTGAAGGCGTCGATTACTTTTTGATTACCTTTCATAGCGCTTATCCTAAAAATTCTAATTGTGGCTAGTCTAGTATATAGGCACAGAATTGCAAGTAATTTACTTATAAATCATATGGTTAATATTGAGTTTGATTCTCGTTTAAGTTTGCATTGCTGGTTAATAAACGGACAGGTTGTTATTTGTATTTTAGATCAGCAAGTTAGTTGAGGGTATAAGCGCGTTCATACCGTAAAAGTATGAACGCGTAAGTGATTAAAATTGATAAGTAACACCTACTGTGGCCGTGGTACCTAAACCTTTAATGTTGTATCCACCATAGGTGTAAGATTGCGCACGGGCTGGGAAGTAGTCTTGATTAAATAAGTTTTCTACCCCGATAAAACTTTTCCAGTTGTCTGCAAACTGATACTGACCGCTTAAATTAAAAACCGTGTAGTTATCGACAGGCCCCTGATCGCCAACATATTTACCATTATCATTAGGCTCAAAGCGCTTTCTATCACCCACATACAAGTAACTTAATGTTAATGATAGGGTATCCGTAGGTTTCCAGTTAAGATTGGCTGTGGCTTTTGGTGGGCTGATTTGCTTAGAGCCTAAGTATATATCTGCTTCAGTATTTTCACCTTCTACATAACTATAAGTTGCCAGTAATTTAAGGGATGGGCTTATGGTGTAGTCTACTAAGGCTTCATAACCCCAAATTTCTTGAGGTGCTCTAACCGGTTCATAAACACCCGTTACTTCATTAAATTTGTTTGTAGTGCCAAGCTCAGAGGTGCTTCGATATGCTGCGACTTCTAAACGAACTGCATCAAATTGAGAATTAAAGCCAATTTCATAATTATCGATAATTGAAGCTTGTGTTTGAATAAGGCCTATATCATTTACTGTGGCAGAGCGAAGTAGGCGGCCAATATCTGATATATCAGATCCCTGTGAGTAGTTTAAAAAGGGGCTGAATTTTTCATCTAGATTGTATTTAATGCCCACGTTATAGGTCGTAGCATTGTAATCAACCGTGTCGCCTTTTACGCTAATTGGCACAGAGCATTGCGTGGCCGTTTTACATAATTTTAGCGTGCGATAATCATCTACGCTAAGGTCGATATTTTCTTTGCGTACACCGGCCTTTATTATTAAGTCATTAGCAATAACCCACTTAGTTTGTAAAAAGCCCGCGACACTTTTCATGTCCATTTCTGGCACCCAAACACGCCCATCAACCAGCGGTTGTGCAGTTACATCATTTAACGCATCAATTCCGTAAATGAATGACGCTTCAACTGAGTCAAAGTCTACCTGGGTATTAAAAGTTGCTCTGGCGCCTTTTTTTTCTGAACTTATAACTGATTGACCACCTTGATAATTCTCATCCGGATTGGCAAGGTTTGGAGAGAAGAAAAACACATTTTCTATATCTTGCGTATAGAGGTCTAACGTCATTTGTGTGTTTTCAAGCAGTGCGTAGTCGGTGTATTTTAAGGTTATATTTTCGTTGCCTTCTGGCCCTTGTGGTTTACCTTGCTTTTGTAATTCTGACGGCACATGAATGGCGTAGGTTTTTTCTCCTAGGCTCATATCACCAACAACATCGCCTAAGTCGGTTTTTTGTTGTGAACTGAAGTAGTTATAACTAAATTGGAGTTGCTTTTCATCATCAAAGTCATAGCCAAGCTTAGTGAAGTAATTTTGTGTAACGGCATCAGATAAACCATATTGTAAACCGAGAACATCGCCTTGCGAATCGCGTTGTACACCGTTTTCTTCATAGCTTGCAGTTACTAAGTAGCTAAATTTATCTGCACGACCATTCAATGCTGCAGATAACCTTGCGCCTGCGCTTTCTTCAAGTTTTACCGCACTAAAACGACTCGATAAGCTTATTTCACCTTTGGTTTGGCCATCGCTTTGTGCTTGCTTGGTAATATAGTTAATAATTCCGCCTGATGCGCCGTTACCATAAATTGACGTTGCTCCTTTTATGACTTCTATTCGACCTATTGCGCTTGGATCTAAGGTTTTTACCCCTAATGATCCGTTACGCAGTGGCGTTGACTGTGGCACGCCATCAATCATGATCAGTGGGGCACGCCCGCGTAAAGTTTGTCCTGAATTACTTGAGCTTCCAGTATCTGGAGCAAGACCGGGAACCATTTGTGCTAAAAGGCTTTGTAATTCTGGATTAACTTTTAAATGCGCTTCTATTTGCTTTTGACTAATAATAGTTATGGAAGCAGGGACCTCATCAATACTTTCAAAAACACGACTACCCGAAACAATAACGTGCTCCATTTCTGTTTGATTTAAATTTCTTTGGATCGTTGATTCGTCTGCAATACTGGCGCCACTGACTATTAATGCTATTAAGCTCAGAGATGTTTTAAACATGCGGGTCCTTCGTTTGAATGGTTTTAGTTGTATTAATGATGGCCGCAATATTAAGAGTAATTTAAAGTAAACGCAAGGTTAATGATAATTGTTTTTATTTGCATGTGTGCTATTGCAAACTATAGGGGGTCAAATATAACGTTGCGTTAAAATAGATGCTCGTAACGGCAGTTGATTATTGTTAGCAGGCCTTCTGCGTTTTGTTGCACAAGGCATAAAAATAAAGATGTGTTCAGTTTTAATTACAAAGTACTTTGTATAATCAAACTAAGGTGAACAACACTCAATTACACAGTGTTCAATTGCAAATTCATCATGTAAATAGTGTTTTATGGCATTAAGCTCAATAGGGGTATCTGTTTGCATCACAATTTCACAGTGAGTGGTAGTATCGTCCAGTTGCCACGCTTTTATGGATTTTATTTGCGTAATAGCAAACTGTTGCAGTAATTTCTTGCTTATAAGTTGCTGATCAAAACCAATGGGTGCTGCTTGCATTAAAATACTACAGCTGGCTTTAAGTAATAGCACGCCATGATAAATAACGTACAGTGATATTAAAATAGTCGCTATTAAATCAACGACATACCACTGGTATAAAATGATTAAAGTACCGGCAATAATAACGACTATTGATGCCATTGCATCAGACACATTATGAATAAACGCCGCCTTTATATTCATGTTGTTTTTAGCGCCGGCTTTAAAGGTTAATAACGCAGTGACTAAATCAACGAGTAGCGCCACTGCGGCAACCCATACAATGATCCAGCCATTGATAGGTTGGGGGTTTAAATAACTATTTATGGCCTCAAAAATTAAATAACCCCCGATGACTATTAACGTAGTGCTATTAAAAAGGGTTGCTAGTATTTCTGCGCGTTTGTAGCCAAAATGATGGGTTGTATCAGCCTGTTTATTGCCAATTTTTCGGGCAACGAGGGCAATAAAAATAGAGGCCGCATCACTTAGGTTATGTAATGCATCGGCAATTAATGAAAGGCTGCCAGAAAATACGCCACCAACAACTTGCACTGCAGTCAGTAAAACATTTATAAATACGGCAAGGGTGAGCTGTTTATCACTTTGGTTATCATCAACGTGACTGTGTGAGTGACCATGACCCATTTTAGTTAAACTCCCTTATTGCTTTACTTTTTATTCATAATGACAACTTTTTACCATTTATAAAAGCGCTGTTTTAATTTGTTTTTTAGATATCGTAATGGCTAAATTTAAATAAGCCCGTGATAGTTACGTATTGAATATAAAAACGATATGCTAGGGTATAAATAAATGTATTAATGGCTTAAGTTATCATAATTATTTAGGCACTTTTTATTTTAAATTTAATAGCCATAAAAGTCGTTTTGAAGGGTTAATAACAATGAACACAGCAATAGAAATTCGCGATGCACAGCCAAGTGATGCAAAAACAATTTTGCATTTTATTAATGAGCTTGCCATTTACGAAAAAGAGCCAGATGCAGTTAAAACAGATGAACAAGCAATTTTAGATACACTGTTTTGCGACGGCGCAACAGCGCATAGTTTAATTTGTTTACAAGATGGTGAGCCGATTGGTTTTGCGGTGTATTTTTACAACTACTCTACTTGGTTAGGTAAGAATGGTCTCTATTTAGAAGATTTATATGTTAGCCCAGATAGCCGTGGAAATGGTGCCGGTAAAGCTATCATGAAAGAGCTGGCAAACAGAGCAATAAGCAAAGACTGTGGCCGCTTTGAGTGGGTAGTGCTTGATTGGAATAAACCCGCGATTGATTTTTATAATAGCATGGGCGCTGAGCCACAGAATGAATGGATTATATATCGTTTAACGGGCCAAGCATTGATTGATTTTGCAAACAAAGATTAGTGCCGAATATGGCCAGTAATATACCTAGTTTTTGTTAAGCTAAGCGCTACATAACTTATAAGAGCAATTTATGGTTAATCAGCATTGGCAAAAAGCGCGTCAGAGCCGCGATGCGCGTTTTGATGGGCTTTTTTATGTAGCGGTAAAAACCACAGGTATTTATTGTCGGCCAATTTGCCCCGCGCCCACTGCGCATGAAAAAAATGTAACCTACTATCAGTTTGCGCACTCTGCTGCGCAAGCCGGGTTTAGGCCTTGTATTCGTTGCAGGCCCGATAGCGCACCAGGTAGTGCTGCTTGGCTGAGATCACAAACCACTGCATTGCGTGCTAAGCAGTTAATTGATCAATATCACGAGTGCGATTGTGAAGTTCTTGCTGCGCGTTTAGGAATAAGCAGCCGCTATTTAAGGCGGCTTTTTTCTCAATATTTTGGTCTTTCAGTAACTCAATATCGGTTATTTAATCAATGCCATTTTGCAAAAAAATTGATTCAAGAAACCAGCTTACCGCTTACCGAGATAGCGTTTGCTTCCGGCTTTAAAAGTGTGCGACGATTCAATGATGCTTTTTTAAAACAACTTAATATCGCGCCCTCAGCGCTCAGAACCGCCAAGCACTCAACTGATCTTGGGCTCACCTTAACTTTGCCTTTTCGTCCGCCGTATAACTGGCAAGCATTGCATGGGTTTTTAGCAAAACGACTTATAGAGCCAATAGAGTGGTTAACGCCAACCAGTTATGGGCGTACTTTTACTTATAAATCGTGTAGAGGCCGCTTTAATGCTGAATTTATTGCAGATAAACATCATTTTCGGGTGCAAATTGATATAGATAATACGCAATATTTACAGCCAGTTATTAACAACATTCGCCGTGTACTTGATTTAGATGCAGATACTTATTTAATTGAGGCGCATTTAAGCGAACACATTAATAATGCATTTCCACTTACTAAAGGCTTAAGGTTACCGGGTATTTGGTCAACCTTTGAAGCGGGTATTCGCGCTGTGTTAGGTCAGCAGGTGAGTGTAACTGCGGCGCATAATTTAGTGACTCAATTAGTGCAACAGCTTTCAGAGCAACAAGAGGGAAAGGTGTACTTTCCAACACCTGAAGTAGTGGCAGGTAGTGATTTTGCTTTTTTTAAAATGCCGCAGGCACGTAAAAATGCACTGCATAATCTCGCTGAATTTTGTGCTATTAACCCCAAGGAAGATGATTTAGACCAATGGCTTACTTTAAAAGGAATTGGCCCTTGGACGGTTAATTACGCAAAACTGCGCGGTCAAAGCCAACCCGATATTTTACTTGATGGCGATTTAGGGGTTAAAAAAGCCCAAGCTGCAGCAAGCTCGTTTGAATCTGCGAACTGTGCACCATTTCGATCTTACTTAACTTTTCAACTTTGGCAGCAATTATGATAGTGCAAACCAGTTTACCCAGCCCGATTGACGATATTATTATTCAGGCAACTGAAAACGGTATTAGTTATGTGGGGTTTTATCCACCGACCGGTTATATCAGTACGCCTTTAAATAAGGTGACTAATTCACATGTTTTATCTTGTGTGGCGCAGCTTAATGAGTACTTTGCTCATACGCGTACTGAGTTTGTTTTAGAGCTTGATACTGGTGGCACGCCATTTCAGCAAAGCGTATGGCAGGCATTACAAAGCGTACCGTTTGCTAAAGTGGCAACCTATAAAGATATTGCCATACAATTAAATAATCCTAAAGCAGTGAGGGCGGTGGGGGCTGCAAATGGCAAAAACCCAATCAGTATTATTGTGCCGTGTCACCGCATTATTGGTGCAAATAAAAAGCTAACTGGTTATGCCGGTGGCCTAGAGCGTAAGCAATGGTTACTAGAGCACGAAGCAAAATAAATAAAATAGCGTTTCCAAATTTGTATTCTCTGCACTTTAGGGTAGCATAAGCGCACTTTTTATTTGAAGGCACGGCCATGGCGCAATTATACTTTTACTACTCTGCAATGAATGCAGGTAAATCAACCACTTTATTACAATCAGCGTTTAATTATAAAGAGCGCGGTATGGAACCGGTGATCCTCACCGCTGCCATTGACGATAGAGCAGGAGTGGGCAAAGTATCCTCACGTATAGGCCTTCAAGCAGATGCACATATTTATGATGCGGATAAAGACGTATACGAGCTTATAAAATCGCTCAATAGTGACAAAAAACGCCATTGTGTACTCGTGGATGAATGTCAGTTTTTATCTAAAGATCAAGTTATGCAGTTAACCGATGTAGTCGATGAATTAGGTATTCCCGTATTGTGTTACGGCTTAAGAAACGACTTTAGAGGTGAGTTATTTAGCGGCTCGCAATATTTACTTGCTTGGGCTGATAAGTTAATAGAGCTTAAAACGGTGTGTCATTGTGGGCGTAAAGCAAATCACGTATTACGTACCGATGAAAATGGCGAGGCTATTGCCGATGGCAACCAAGTAGAAATTGGCGGCAACGACCGTTATGAATCGGTGTGCCGCAAACATTATAAAGCCGCGTTAAATATGGGCCGTTAAGGCTTTTATAAAGGTATCAATATCCGCTTTGGTAATACCTAAATGGGTTACTAGCCTAAGTTGCTTACTTGGGCTAAACACAATGTTCTGTGCTTTTAAATCGGCTGCTAGTTTTGTGATGTTTATGCTGTTATCAAACGTAGCGTAAACCATATTTGTGGTATTACTCATATTTACGTTAAAGCCTGAAATTTCACTTAACTGCTTTGCTAAATAACGCGCATTAGCGTGGTCATCGACTAAACGTTGCGTGTTATTTTCTAAGGCATATTGCCCGGCAGCAGCTAATATACCCACTTGGCGCATACCGCCGCCAAGCACTTTTCGCCAGCGTCTTGCTTTGGCTATCAATGCTGTTGAACCAAGCAATAATGAACCTACAGGTGCACCTAACCCTTTTGATAAACAAATAGACACAGAGTCAAAATGTTGGGTTATTTCTTTAATATCAACGTTAAGCTCGGCAGCGGCATTAAAAGCGCGGGCACCATCTAAATGCAGTGCTAAGTTATGTTGGTTAACAAATTCGCGTGCTTTGAGTAAATAATCAATACCGAGTACTTTACCACCTATGGTGTTTTCAAGGCTTAACAGCCGGGTTTTTGCAAAGTGGCTATCATCGGGTTTAATTGCTGCAGCAATTTTAGAAAAACATAGACTACCATCGGCTTCATTTTCAATAGGCTGTGGCTGAATAGAGCCTAAAACGGCAGCGCCACCGCCTTCAAACTTGTAGTTATGAGCATTTTGGCCACATATATACTCATCGCCGCGTTCACAATGGGCCATTAATGCAAGCAGGTTTGTTTGTGTGCCTGAGCTACAAAAAAGTGCATCTTGCACATTAAAGCGCAGCCGAGCATAAGCTTCTAATTGGTTTACACTTTCATCATCGCCATAAACGTCATCGCCAACGGGGGCATGATACATAATATCCCGCATTTTGCTGCACGGCTTTGTTACTGTATCTGAGCGAAAATCTATCATGGGGTGTCCTTATATGGCTTTTATACTAATTCTTCACAAATTTGTTCTCGGGTGGCTTTATCAAAATAGCTCCATGCAATAAAGCGACTGACTTTTTGCCCTTGTGCCATTTCAACAATTTTAAATTCACTAATAGGCTGTTGTTTTAGCTGTGCTTCTAAAGCTGCCAGAGTTTCTTTTTTAGAAACCAACGAGGTAAACCAAATTACTTGGTCACTGTAATCACTGCTTTCTTTGATCATGGTAGAAATAAAGGCCAGCTCACCACCTTCACACCACAGCTCATTACTTTGTCCGCCAAAATTAAGTGCTTGCGAAGGCGCTTTGCCTAAATTTTTCCATTTGCGTTCACTGCCTTTATTGGCTTCTTCTGCACTGGCGTGAAATGGCGGGTTACACATCGTTAGGTGATACAAGTCTTTAGCATTAATCACCCCTTTAAAAATATGTTCAGGATTTTTTTGTTGTTTAAACGTTATTTTTAAATCATTAAACTGAGCGATTTGCTTGGCTATTTTTATTGCTGCAGGGTCGATGTCGCTGCCAGTAAAGTGCCATTGGTATTCGCTACTGCCCGTTAGCGGGTAAACTAAGTTAGCGCCAGTGCCTATATCAAGCACTTTAATTTGTCGGCCAGTGGGAATAATCTGCTGATTATCTTCGCTGAGTAAGTCAGCTAAGTAATGAATATAATCTACTCTACCTGGAATAGGTGGGCATAAATTGTGTTCAGGAATGTCCCAAAAGTTAATGTTGTAATGACTTTTTAATAGCGCCTGATTCAAGGTTTTTACAGCTAAGTTATTACTAAAATCAATACTTTGATTACCTGCTGGAGTCGTAATTAAAAAAGCAGTTAACGAAGGGGTTTGCGAGGTAAGCAAATTAAAATCGTAACCATTTTTGTGTTGATTGCGCGGATGTAATTTAGAACGAGTTGATTTTGCTTTCATGAGGCTTTTTTAACAACAGGAATAAAAGCCAATAGTAACAAATACAGACAAAAAAAGTGCATAATTTTCCCTTTGGCTTACCAGTCATTACTGGTAGGATGAGTTGTTAGCAATTATAAGGAAATCGCTTTGGCAGTTACTCAAGAGTCTGTTTTTATTAAATTAGGTGACCATCAAACACTGCATTTGCGCCGTATCGCCAACCAGCAGCAAAGTGGGCCTGTGGTGTTATTAATTCATGGTGCGGTAGAAAATGGCAAAATATTTTACACTCATAGCAATAAAGGGTTAGCGCCTTTTTTAGCTGAACAAGGGTATCGTTGCTACGTAGCTGATTTACGCGGGCGTGGTGAAAGTAAGCCAGCTATTTGTAAGCAAGCACGGTATGGACAAACTGAGGCGATTGTTGAAGATATTCCGGCATTTATTGAAAAAATTGAACAGTTAGAGAGTAAAAAACCTGACTTTTTAGTTGCTCATTCTTGGGGGGGGGTGTTGCTTAATAGCGTGTTTGCTCGCTTTCCTGAGCTGATAAACGATGTAAAAGCGTGTGCCTATTTTGGTTCAAAGCGTTCGCTATTTAATAACCACCCTAAAAAGTTATTTCAGGCCAATTTGATTTGGTATTTTATGGCACCAATATTAGCGAAAAAACACGGTTATTTACCGGCAAAACGCTTGAAGTGGGGTAGTGATGACGAAACTCAAAAGTCGCACTATCAAAGTATGCAGTGGGCGAAGCAAAATCCGTGGATAGACAGTGATGACGGGTTTGATTACGCTAAAACATTAGCAAATCTCACGCTTCCTCCAACGTTACATATTGCGGCAGTAAAAGATAAAGCATTGGCACAGCCTATCGATATTCAAAAGTTTATTGATGAATCAGGTACTGGGGTGCAAAAAATGCAAATATATGGCCGCCGCTTTGGGCACAAAGTAGATTACGACCATATTAATATGCTTACTCACCCACAGGCACGCCAAGAGCAGTTTATGGATGTGCTTAATTGGTTTGAGGCAACGAGAGCAAACTAAGTAAAGGTGCTTCATAACGCTGCCACTTATCAAGGCTTTTGTTATTTACAGGTTGCCTGATGGCATGTTTACTAAGCGTTGTAACTGCGCTTTTATTTTTGTAAAAGTCTAAACAAGTGTGTTCAAATTCGCAGCCCGTAAAACTCAATAGTGCGGTTAATTGTTCCTTTGGATTTTCAATTAGCTGCTCATAACTTAAATTATAAATAGCTAAGCGGTTAAACTGCTGCCAATGGCTCATTAGTTTTTCATAAAGCTGATGATACAAAGTAAACTCATTTAAATCACAAAAATAGGGTTCGTTTTCAGCAAAGTAATTAGTAAGCACTGAAAAGGCGGTTGCGTGAAAGTTACGGGTCAGGTTAATAAACTTAGCATCTGGGAATAAAATATAAATTAGCCCTAAGTTTTGGTAGTTGCTCGGCAGTTTATTGATCACAAATGGGCAGTTGCCCCCAAAAGAGCTTAACGTTTCTAAATAAATATCTCTGGCTTGGTTAATTAAAGGCGTTGTTAGTTTAGTTAAGCATTGAGGGTAGCGTAATCCTGTTTTATGTTCTAAAAAAGCAACTACCTTACTACTAATACTGGTGTCTTCTCCAAGCGTTGCCCATTGACTGTGCCCTGATAACATTTGCTCAAGTAGGGTTGAACCGCTGCGTGGCATGCCAATAATAAACACGGGTGTGACAGGGTACTGTTTATTTAGTTTTGCTAAATTGAGCACACTTTCATTGTTATATTCAATAAGTTGATCATAAAACTCAATTAAATTCTCAGTATTAAATTCACTGAGTTTACGTTGTTGCTGATTGGCAATAACAAAGTAATTAAATGCTTGATCAGTATCATCTAACTTGTCGTAACTTTTAGCTAAAGCATAATAACAGACCATTTTTAAGCGTAGGTTATTTGTTTGCGTTAAAAAATGGTGTAACTGATCAATGTAATTATTTGCTTTATTAAAGCGCCCTAATTGTACCAATTCAAATAAAACATAAGCTGTAACCGGTGCCATCCCAAGCTTTAATGCCTCCTCAAATGTGGCCTGCGCTTTATCAAGCTCGCCAAAGTTTAAATAGTGCTGAGCTAAATAATAATGAGTGTCTGGGTTTTCTGTAGCAATACTGGTTGCGTATTCGAGTACTTTTTGCGCATCTTCAGGGGAGTTGACCGCATTAAATGCATCACTTAGTGCATATAAGGGTTCTAATACATAGGGTAGATGCTGACACGCCCGTTGTAGTATATACACAGCGGCATCAAATTGTTCTAAACGCAATGCGACCTTACCTAGACCAAATAGGGCGTCACCATTGTCTGGCTCTGATTGTAAAAGCGTTTTGAAATGAAACTCAGCTTCTCTAAGCTTGTTTTGTGATAATAACTCATTTGCTTTTTTTAGTAGCATAATACAACTAATATTCTTTTTATTTACTATAACCCTAACGCCATAAAAAATGCGAGTAAATAGGCATTTTAGAGCCAATAAAAAGGCGAAATGCATTACACATTTCGCCTTTTTTGTTGTTAACACATTTTAGAAAGTATAGGTTGCTTTAGCGTAGTAAAAACCACCATTAATACCGTATGGAGAAGTTTCGTAGTACTTACCACCCCAATTGTTATTAGGTGCTACGGTAAAATCAAGTTTCTCTGCTTCTTGGTCCAGTAGGTTTTGTGCACCGACTGAGAAACTGATTGAGTCATTCATAAAGTAAGTTACTTCAACATCTAATGTTACTGCTGCATCAGCTATTTTAGCGGTTTCATCATAATCTACGTGAACACCTTGGTACTCACCAAAGTAGTTAAGACGAGAAAATGCTGAAAAGCTTTCCCATTGCTGTGCCCAGCTCAGTGTTGCGCGGTGATTAGGTAAGTCATTTTCAAGACGACTTACTTTAAACGCACCTGTGATATCACTTGAGCGTGTTACTTCTGTTTCATTCCAGTTGTACGCTAAGCTAAATGTAGAACTACCATTGAATAATTCAGCTGAGTAGTTAGCCACTAAGTCAACACCTTGAGTAGTGGTATCAAAGTCATTGGTAAAGAAACTAACTTGCGCTAAGTTTTGTACGTTAGGTACACCGGCAGCTTCGAGCGTGTCTTTATCAGCTTGACTAAGTTCAATTTTATCTGATTGGCTAATACGATCATCTACTTGGATGTTGTAGTAATCAACTGTTAAGAATAAATCGCCCATGGTGTATACCGCACCAAAGGTATAACTTTGAGACTCTTCTGGCTCAAGTTCAGTACCACCAAGTTGAATAGCAATTGGGTTAGTTGGTGGTAATAGCGCTGAGTCTACTAATACACCGCTGCTTAAGTTAGTTTGTACGTTACTAACATTCGCTTGGCCTACGGTAGGTGCACGGAAACCAGTACTAATTGAACCACGAATATTCAGATCATCAGTAAGGTGGTATTGACCCATTAACTTATAGTTAGTGGTTGAACCAAAGGTATCGTAATCTTCGTAGCGAAGCGCTAAGCCCATTAAGAACTCTTCAGTGAATGGCGCTTCAATATCAATGTAAGCTGCATAGTTTCGACGGTCGTATTCGCCTGCATCTGATGGTTTAAATCCAGGGAAACCGTTAGAACCAATACCAAAACCTTGATCAGTTAATGGGCCAGCTATAAACGAAGCTTCATCGCCTGATACCACGGTAAAGGTTTCTTCATGCCACTCTAAACCACCGGCAATGTTTACATCGTAAGCTAAGTCAAAGTCAAAACCCTTTGAAATATCAAAATTAAAGTTTTTCTCTAATTGTTCATATTTACCTGGGCTAAAATCACGCGGGCTATCTGGACCCAACGATGCATTGATTGTGTCGTATATAAAGTAGCGAGATTCGTTATACCCTACAGTACCGCTTAGGTCATAGTAAGCGCCTTCTAAAAAGCCGCCAGTAAACTCACCTTTAGTACCAATAGTGAGTGACGTATCTGTGATATTACCACCAAAGTTTGGTGTAAAACCGCCCGGAAGCATTTCGTTAAATGCGAAACAATCAGGGTTGTTTGCTACGCCATTAATGTAGTCAGGGTTATCAAGAACGTTGTCATCAATCATGATTGTTGGACAATTACCGCTCATGTCGCCGGTTAAATCACCAACAAGGAGTGTTTCGCCACCATCGTTTGAGTATGCACCAGGGCGAGTATGCGGGTTACGGTAATAAAAACCACCACGTACATCACGCTCAGAATAGTTACCAAACATATAAAATTGTGAGTCATTAGTAAGCTCTAAGCCAACATTACCAAAGATAGAGATGTCGTCATCTACCTCTGGTGCACCCCATACTTGAGTGATCGGAGCAATGTCTGGTACTCCAGCCTCGATAAGTTGAGTTGCATCGTAGCGTTGAACTGAACGGCTGGTCGCATCGGCTGTTTTGTACTGAAAGCTTAAATTTGCAAAACCGCTATCGGTAAACGGTAAACCCACATTACCTGAAATTTGGGTTGTATCACCGTCGCCCTCGTAATATTGACCTTTACGAACTTCAAATGACCCGCCCTCCGAGGCATCTTTAAGTTGGAAATTTAAAACCCCAGCAATCGCATCAGAACCATATTGTGCAGCGGCACCATCGCGAAGTACTTCTACTTGTTTCAATGCAATACTTGGAATAACTGAAATGTCGGCACCTTGCGCACCATCATTAATACCACCACCTAAAAAGGCAATAACTGAAGCGCGATGACGACGTTTGCCGTTAAGTAAAATTAATGTGCTATCTGAAGGTAGTCCGCGTAGGTTTGCAGGGCGAACTAGTGAAGCGGCATCACTAATTGGCATTGAGTGAACGTTTAAAGAAGGAATAGCCCCTTTTAACAGCTCTAGCATATCAGTATTACCTGATTTGCTAAGCTCTTCACCACCGATAATGTCGATAGGAACAGGTGAGTCACCAATAGAGCGAGGCGCAGAGCGCGTACCAACTACGGCAATTTTTTCTACGTTTTTGTTTACTTTAACTTCGGTTTGCTCTTCTTGAGCAATTGCTGAACCAGAAACAAACAAGCCTGCGGCTGTTGTTGCTAGAGCAAATTTGATCGCCTGTTGAAGCGTATTGCTTTTTAATTTCATTCTAAATATCCCCAGTTAGAATTAATTTGTATAGTCTATTACTGACTTATTATTGTGGACATTTCACGTTTAATGGGGAGCAAATATAGCTAACTCACTCCTAAAAGCTTAATTAATTAAGCGCACCTCCTGTGAGTCCTCGAATAGACTATAGATAAAAAAACTAAAGAGGGCAATGGGTAATTAACCACTATTTAACAAGTTGAAACAAATGATTTATCTAAAAATAACGCAGAGTTAATTGCAGCTAGGGCGAGAAAAGGAGGAAAAAACAGACATTGATACATAATGACTAACTAAATAAGTTAATTTAGTCATTTTATATTATTGAATTAAATTGATTTGCTGTTGATATTTTCACCATGATGTTTTTTCCACGCTGCCAGCTTTTCTTTATATTCATCCCACACACAAGGGCAGCAACTGCCGCCGCCACAACATTCATCAGATTTTGGTCTTTCGGGTTTGGTGTCGGGGCGATTTTTTTGCATTTTTTATTACAAAAGTGGAAATAAGGACACTTAGAATAAATGATTGAACAAAGCGTGTAAATTATTCTTTGTGAACTTAGAGCGCTGTGTGAGAATACAGGCTATGCGATTATATAAAGTCATTCATCGTGCCCCCTGGCGGGTTGCTAAAATTAGTAAAAAGCGACAGCAACTGCGTTTTCGCCGTGCTATGGTGGCGCTTAAAATAGCCCTTGCTCAAGAAAAGCAAGAAACCAAAGAGATGCTAATAACCTACAAGCGTTATACTCAAGGGCAAACAAACAAAGCAGAGCTAAAACGCGCCAATGAGCAGTTTGTTGATATATTAAAAGGGTTGGGGCTAGGCATTTTTGCGTTATTACCCTTTGCACCATTAACTATTCCATTGGTTGTTAAGCTAGGGCAGTTTGTGGGTGTTGATGTATTGCCGAGCTCTTTTAGTATGAATAAGACTATGAAAGAAATTGATCAAGAAATTACTCAACAAAACCAACAGCAAGACTCAACTCCTCCCGAAAAGAAGTAAGCTAGTTAGGGTATAATTAGCTATACCTTTTAATAGTGCTTATTGTTATGCTAGGGCATCAATTTCTATTATGTGAGTCATTAATGAGCGCTTTACTTTGTCATACCTCTTCAGGTATCCCTCTATCTTTTATTGTTAAAAATGAATTAACAGACTGGCTTACTCAGCAACCGAGCTTTGTGCAGCAGTGGCTTGCAAATACCGACTTTGAAAAGTCAGGACTGGCGTTAATACCAAACGCAGAAACGGGTGAACTAAGCCAAGTATTTTGTATTATGCAACGAGCTGATGATTTTTGGGCCGCTGGCGAGCTTGCAAGTAAATTACCTAAAGGCTGCTATCAAATTCAAGGTGATGAATCGTTAGTTTCTCAACTTGCTTTAGGGTTTGTGTTAGGTGGTTATGAGTTCAGTGAGTATAAACAAAAAGCCACAGCTAAAGCTCAGCTTGGCATTGCTGATAAAACATTATATGAACAAGTAAAACAACAAGCAGATGCAATTAATCTAGCCCGTGATTTAGTAAATACCCCCGCTGCCGATATGATGCCGCAGCACTTATCACAAGTAATGAGCGATTTAGCTGATACATTCGACGGCGAGTTTACCCAATGGGTAGGCGATGAGCTATTAGAACAAAATTATCCAACTATTCATATGGTAGGCCGTGCAAGTGAAAACAAACCGCGTTTACTCGATTTGAAGTGGGGTGCGGTTGATGCGCCACAAATTACATTAGTAGGTAAAGGTGTATGTTTTGACTCAGGTGGACTGGATTTAAAACCAAGTTCAGGCATGCGTAACATGAAAAAAGACATGGGTGGGGCAGCACATGTTATTGCCTTAGCTCAATTAATTATGGCCGCTAACTTACCAATACGTCTTCGGGTGTTAGTCCCTGCGGTTGAGAATGCCGTTTCGCGTAATGCATTTCGCCCAGGCGATGTAATAAAAACACGTAAAGGTATTATGGTCGAAATAGATAATACTGATGCAGAAGGGCGACTAGTTCTGTGTGATGCACTAAGCGAAGCACAAAACGATGAGCCTGAACTAATTATTGATTTCGCTACCTTAACTGGTGCGTGCCGTGTTGCTTTAGGGACAGAGCTGCCAGGCTTCTTCTCAACGGAACGTGATGTCGCTAATGCGATTATGGATTCGGGGATGCAAGTTAACGACCCTGTTTGGCAATTGCCGTTATTCGAGCAATACACCCCATTTTTGAAAAGCGATGTGGCTGATATGACTAACTGTTCAAGTACGCCATTTGGTGGCGCAATTACCGCTGCGCTTTATTTGAAAGAGTTTGTAGAGCCAAATACACCATGGGTTCATTTTGATGTAATGGCATGGAACTTACGAGCATTACCCGGGCGTCCTGCGGGTGGTGAAGCTCTGGGCATTCGTGCAGTATTTACTTACCTACAAAATCGATTTAACTAACCTAACTAGGGTTAACTAAATCAAACATACCTTGCCTTGAGTTATTTGATGTTAAAGCGCATATAACTCAAGGGGTAAACCATCTGGATCGGCAAAAAAGGTGAATTTTTTGCCGGTAATTTCATCCACTCTTATTTCTTCTACGTCGATTCCATGCGACTCTAAATACGTTTTACTGTTTTCTACACTACTAACCTTAAATGCTAAATGTCTAAGTCCTTGTGCTTCGGGATAGCTTGGTCTACTCGGCGCATCATTAAACGAAAATAATTCGAGCTGACTGCCATCAGGTAAAGCTAAATCGAGCTTAGAAGACTTTCGCTCTGCTCGATAATGCTCATTAATAATTGAGAGCTTTAATATTTCACTATAAAAATGTTTAGAGCGTGGGTAGTTGCTACAAATGATGGCTACATGATGAATGCCTAGTAGTTGCATATATTTTCCTTAAAAATAAAAAAGCGCACTGAAAGCAGTGCGCTGTTTATCAATACATATTTGCTTGGTGTAATGTTATTTAGCTAGGCTCTGCGTCTTTACACGCTTTTACAGCCGGTGCAACAAGCTCTAAACCTGTTTTATCACATGGTGGAAGTTTAGCATCGCTAACAGCAATGGGGGTTACTCGCTCGCCCCATTTGATATAGCTTGCCGCCCACGTTAGGCCTGCTCCAAATGCAGCCGACATAATATTGGCATGCGGCTTAATTAAACCTTGCTCAACGGCCTCACACAGCGCAATGGCAATCGTTGCAGCAGAGGTATTACCGTATTCGCCAATGTTAACCATTACTTTACTGTCTTCAACCTTTAAACGGTTTTGAATTGCTTGAATAATGCGTAAATTAGCTTGATGCGGAACTAGTACATCGATATCGTCTAACTTAAGGTGGGCTTGCTCAAGCACGTCGTCACAGGCTTCACTCATGCCTTTCACGGCACGTTTAAATATTTCACGCCCTTCAAATAAAAGGTCTGATGGGCCAATTGGCTCATATTTATTTAAATCACTGCCAAAATTAGTAATGTGTAAAATATCACGATCTTCGCTGTCACAGCCGGTTTTGGTCCCTAATAAGCCTGCAGGTGTTTCTGCTGCTTCAAGCACAACGGCACCGGCACCATCACCAAATAAAACTGCACTGTCGCGCCGTGCCCAGTTTACATACCACGTCATGCGTTCAGCGGCAATAACTACGGCTTTTTTGATCATACCGGCTTGAATTTGCGCAGTCGCAGCTTGTAAAGCATATAAAAAACCAGAACATGCCGCGTTGGTGTCCATGGCTGCAGCACCTGTGGCACCAATATTTTTTTGTACTAATGAAGCGGTGTTTGCAACTACTGTTGAGGGGGTGCACGTTGCTAAAATAACTAAATCGATATCTTTTGCATCTACGCCAGCGCAAGCAATAGCATGTTTTGCAGCCACACTAGCAAGCTCGGCAGTACTTACATGGCTAACTCTACGGGCTTTGATACCGGTACGCGTGGTGATCCACTCATCGGTGGTATCTACAATTTCACTTATTTCGTCGTTGCTGATGCTGGCTGGTGGAATGCATTTGCCCCAACCAGTGATATGTGCGTAAGGCATAGTGTGTTCTCTATAAAAGTGGTATGACGTGTTCGTCTAATGAATACGTTATAACAAAAATTAGCTATTAACTCTAGTTTATAGCAGCTATAGAGCTGTAATTACTGCTATTTTACCAATTGTTTGTTGTATTTTTAGTGAAAGGTTAATTGTAAGTTTTTACTTTGTAAATTAAATGAGTGTTAGCTTAGGTGCTTTTTATAAGCTAGTCCATCACCTTCAACACTTGCTTAAAGCACTAATGACGTATGCTTGAGTGCAGCTATGCGAGCGGATACTATAAGCTGGTTTAGTGTATAATAGGTGCAATAAAAAAAGTATGTTAATCATGAATAATGAAACCAAGTGTATTCAGGAACCCTATTGTGTTAATTGAAACCGACCCAGCTATTAGCCGATTATTAATGCTGCGCAGTGGTGCCATCGTTGTTCAGCTTATTGCGGTGCTCAGTGTGTATTTTTTACTAGAACATCAAATTGCACTTATGCCATTGTTAGGGGTTATTGCTGTTGAGGCGGTTTTTCAGTTAGCCAGTGTATTTGCCTACCGGCATGTAAGCCAAGCAAAACCAATTGGCATGTTAATGCAACTGACCGCCGATGTGCTTTTTTTAACTATTTTGTTGTCTTTAAGTGGCGGTGCAACTAACGCATTTGTGTCTTTATTGTTGCTGCCCATTATGATAGCTGCAATCACATTAAGCGCTCGAGGGCTTGCCTATATTGCTGTATTGGCCATTGCCGCCTATAGCTTATTATTAATTAAAATGCCCGAACACAGTATGCACCAAATGAATATGAATGGTCACTTTATTGGTATGTGGGTTAATTTTGTTATAAGTGCTTGCGTAATAGCGTTAGTTATAGGGGCTATGAACCGCGCTTTGCAGCAGCGTGAGCGCACTATTGCGAAGGTTAGAGAGAAACAGTTGCGCAATGAACAACTAGTTACACTTGATGGCGCAGCCGCGCAAATTACTCATCAATTAGCAACCCCGATTGCTAATTTACAATTATTGTTTGAGGAGCTTTTAGAAGAGCATCCCAACAATGAAGTTATTCAGCAAATGCAAGCGCCGCTATTACAATGCCGCACTCAGCTTAACGACTTTAGAAACCTCTCAATGCAGTTACGAGATAAAAACACGCAATCACCCATTAAAGCAGAGCAGTTGCAAAATCAAATTCATGATACGTTACTATTACAATATCCTAATCAACAAATAAACTGGCTTAATGAGGCAGCTGAAGCCACATTACAAAGTGACGCTATGCTGTTACCTGCAATTTTAAATTTATTACAAAATGCAGTACTTGCTAATCAAAAACACGCCCAAGTGCAACTTGAACTAAGTTGGCAGCAACCTGACGCACAAAACATTGCGTTAATTATTCGTGATTTTGGTGCTGGCTTTTCATCCTCAGAGTTAGCAGAGTTAGGTGGGCAGTTAATGCCTAGTGAGCAAGGCATGGGGATCGCAGTTATGTTATCAAATGTGACATTTGAGAGGTTAAATGGCTCGTTAACGGTATATAATCACCCCGAAGGCGGAGCGGTTGCAAAGATAACGATGCCACTATTAACAGCAGAGACAAAAGCATGAAGCTACTTATTATTGAGGATGATATTAATTTAGCGACAACGTTGGCACGGCGGCTAACTAAGCACGGTTTTAATTGCGAGATCGCACATAATCACACTGATGCACTTCTAAGGGCTCGCCAGCAACAGCCTGATTGTATTTTATTAGACATGAAACTGGCTGATGAGAATGGACTGTCGCTTATTGCACCGCTGCGGCATTTACTCACTCATGCACATATTGTATTGCTGACTGGCTTTGCAAGTATAGCAACGGCGGTAGAGGCGATGCGCTTAGGTGCTAATGACTATTTAACTAAGCCTGTTGATATGGCAAGTTTATTAAAAGCACTTAAAGTTGAGGTGGCAAGTACGACAGTAACTGAAATTTCTGAGGGAGTTATGTCGCCCGAGCGGTTAGAGTGGGAGCATATTCAACATGTTTTACACAGTAATAACGGTAATGTATCAATGACCGCTAGGCAGTTAAATATGCATAGGCGCACCTTGCAGCGTAAGCTACAAAAAAAGCCAGTGCAGCAGTAGTTTAGTACTTAATTTGTGGAAAGTTTTATGCGCGATGATCCCGCGACATTAATGCAAAATAAAAAAATTATTTTATTTGATGCGCAATGTAAGCTTTGCAGTGCTTGGTGTAATTTTATTATAGCTCACGATCCGAGCATTAAATTTAAATTGTGCAGCGTGCAATCGCCTAAAGGTGAGTTGTTGTTAATGCACTTTGGTTTTTTGACGAATGAATACGCCTCAATGGTGTTTATTGAAAATGGTAAAGCGTATACACAAAGTCATGCTTTTTTTGAAGTAGTTAAGCAACTTGGTTATCCGTACAAGCTCGCAAATATATTTAGTGTTTTACCAAATAGGTTTAATAATTGGTCATACGATAAAATCGCTTTAAATCGTTATACATTATTTGGAAAGTATCAGTATTGTAGAATTCCCGCATCAAGCGACGCTGCGCATTATTTGTAACTTGGTTGTTATTGGCGCTGCCGCTAAGAATAGAATAACGTTGATATTTATCTTAACTTTTGTCAGATAAATTACAGCGAGTGTCTAGTTTATTTCACAGCTTATCTCATTTTCTAATACAAGAACCGTCGTTGCTAGATGTGGTTGGACAGATATTTGTCATAGAGTGTAATAAAGCGTAATAGAACTTTGTAGTCTTTATGGGTAACTTTAGCTTAATCTAGCTAAGGAAAAGACGACTATGAAAAACGAACTTGATATAGCAATTGTTGGTGGCGGTGTGTCTGGTGTTTACAGCGCGTGGAGGCTACAACAGCATGAAGGCAAAGAAAAGCGTATTGCGCTATTTGAATACAGTGACCGCATAGGCGGGCGTTTATATAGTAAAAAGTTACCAGGGTTACCAAATGTAGTTGCCGAGTTGGGGGGAATGCGCTTTATTCCTTCAGATCACGTTATGGTTAATGCATTAGTTAATGATTTGAACCTGAAAACGCAAAACTTCCCAATGGGTTCTTCCTTACCCATGTACCCTGATTCAAAAGATCCCGCTGTGAAAGATATAAAAGCGGGCAGTGAAAATAATCTCTTTTATTTGCGCGGTCAGTATTTTCGTTACCGAGATTTTGCGCAGTGCCCTGACAAAATACCTTATAAGTTAAACGCATCTGAACGCGGCTATGGACCCGAGGATTTACAAGTGAAGGTGATGAACTTAATTTGTCCTGGTTTTGCTGACATGAGCTTGTGCGAGCAAATGAAAGTTAAAGTATTTGGCAAAGAGATCTGGAAGTATGGTTTTTGGAATTTACTTGAGCGAGTACTAAGTAACGAAGCCTATTTATTCATGAAAGAGGCTGGCGGGTACGATGCTAATGTTGCTAATGCAAGTGCGGTTACTCAGCTGCCAGCAACAGAATACAGTGATGACACTGAGTTTCTCACTCTCACAGATGGATTTCAGGCACTGCCATTAACGCTGTGCGCGCAGTTTAAAGCGTTAAAAAGTTGTTTAGCCGAAGACGAAAAAGTACAAATGAATAAACGGCTAGTAAAAATTAACTACCTGAATGATCCTGATTATCGATATGAATTAATATTTCAATCAACGTGTACAGATCAATACGGCAAAACAATTGATGACGTAACCGTCACTGAGCAGGAAATTGTAAAAGCGAAACAACTAATTTTGGCAATGCCACGACGTTCATTAGAACTTATCGAGTCGGAGTTTTTTGCTGATCCGTGGTTAAAAGAAAATATCCCTTCAGTACTTATACAAAAAGCGCTAAAAATGTTTATGGCTTACGAGCAGCCTTGGTGGCGAAGCTTAGGCCTAGTTGCAGGTCGTTCAGTGACCGACTTACCAATTAGGCAAACATATTATATGGGAACAGAGTGCGACCAAGCAGGCGGTTTACCAAATACAAACTCGTTATTGATGGCGTCATATAATGACATAGGCTCTATCCCCTATTGGAAAGGCTTAGAATCGGGTGAGTTATATTCTGGTTACACACCCAGCTATGGATGTGAAGGCTATACCCCAAAAGAAATAGTCCCTAAAAGCCAATGCCAAATAACCACAGGTATGGTGGAAGCCGCACATAGACAAATTGAAGCGCTTCATGAGCAAAAAGAATTGGCGATGCCGTATTCTGCCATTTACCAAGATTGGGGAGACGCCCCATATGGCGGAGGATGGCATGAATGGAAAGCAAATTACCGTTTAGATGAAATTATGTGTCGTATGCGCCACCCTGTTGAGAAAGAAAAGATTTATATTATTGGTGAGGCGTACTCATACGAGCAAGGTTGGGTTGAAGGTGCTTTAAATACTGCAGAATCAACACTCGAGGAATTTTTTGATTTACCCACACCATGCTGGCTAAAGCAACAACATAACTATTTACCCGTTGACTGTAATAAAGCCTGTAACGAAAAAATTGAAAAAAAACAGCCTAATGCATGCAGTAAAACGCTAGACGAAGTAACAAAATTTGCGTACGAAGGAATTAACCATGAGTACCAATAATTTTACGGTTGCTGACTATTTATTAACGCGCTTAAAAGAGCAAGGCCTAGAAAAAATATTTCAAGTACCGGGTGACTATGTACAGGAGTTTATGAGCGCACTTGATAAGTTTGATGGTATTGATGCGATTGGCGACATAACGGAGTTAGGTGCAGGTTATGCGGCCGAAGGTTATGTTCGTTACAAAGGGATTGGCGCAGTGTCTGTACAATATGGAGTCGGTACATTAAGTGTTATAAACGCAATTGCAGGGGCCTATGTTGAAAGAAATCCTGTGGTGGTGATAACGGCCAGCCCATCAATTGATGATCGAGAAATTATCGCAGATACCGGCGCATTATTTCATCATTCAACGGGTAACTATAAATCAAACCAAACTATATTTGAAAGTGTCACCGTGGCAAGCGAAATACTGTCAGATTCTGAAACGGCTCCTCAAATTATCGATGCAGCGTTGGCGTGTGCAATAAAAGAAAAAAGGCCAATTTACTTAGAAGCTTGGCAGAATGTGTGGGGAGCAGAATGTTCGACTCCAGCGTACCCGCTTGTTATTGCCGATACGTCCGTTGATTTAAATATGCAAAATGCATTACTACACGCGGCTATACACAAGCTAGAAACTGCACAGCAGCCAGTAATTATGCTTGGCATAGAAATAGCGAGATTAGGTTTACAAGATAAAGTAGAGAAGCTTTTAACTTCGCTTAATATTGCGTATACCACTACCACGTTAGCTAAATCGGTGATCAGCGAGCGAAGTGGAGTCGGTCACGATTTATTTGTAGGCACCTATGCAGGTGAAGCTTCATTACCTGAAACGTTCGATTATGTGTCGCAGTGCGATGCACTTTTAGCGCTTGGCGCTATTTTTACTGATGATTACCTCACTATGCTAACTAAGCAAGGCTCTGATCTAATAAGAGTTAATATGGATGGTGCGCTTGTTGGCAACAGTGATCACTTCATCCATACCAGCTTAACTGTATTTATTAGCGAATTGACGGCATATTTTGAGCGATCAACTTCGTCTTTGAACTCAGTCTCTTTTAAGTTAAATACACCATTAAACACTGAGCTTGCTGATTTTCACAGCCAAATAAGCTACGAAAGCTTCTTTACTCTTTATCAACAAGAGTTAAACGGATCTCGTAGCTTAAAAGGTTACAACCTTATTTTAGGTGAAAGTTCATCACTTTATATGGCTGCAAGATTGATTGGCATAGAAAAAAGCCACTTTGTTAGTGATGCTGCGTGGGGATCATTGGGCCATGAAACCGGATGCTCTTTGGGTGTGTCACTTGCTAATGATAATCGCAGTATAGTTATTGCAGGTGATGGTGGTTTTATGATGATGTGTCAGACACTCTCAACACTGAGTCGTAATCACTGTAATACCGCTGTATTTGTAATGAGTAACGAGGTGTATGCCATTGAGCAATCATTTGTAGATATTTGCGCATTTACACCTGAGGGGAAATTTGCTCCTTTTGATGAATTACCTTCTTGGAACTACGAAGCATTAGCTCAAGCTTACGGTGTTGAATATTTAAATGTCAATTCGGTGGCGGATCTGCAAAATGCACTTAATATCTTATATGAAGATACGTCAACGCCTTACCTCATTAAAGTTGATATTGCACGTGATGATTTAGCGCCAGCAATCCAAACGCTTGCAGAATCAGTAACAGGTCAAAAACGTGACGAGTGTATATGTCACAAGGATAATAAAGGGAATATACGATGAATACAGTTCATGAAGTTTCGCAGCTGCCGCACGAGCAACTTAAAAGCGCACAGAGCCTTATGGCAACTTATTGGAATAATACGCTAAGGTTGGTTCAAGCACTTAAATCTTCGGGTTTTAAGGATGATCAACTGCTAACTCAAGCATCACCCTCGGTGTCTGAAACTCCAGGTTTAACAGGGTATCAAGCGCAAACCCTTATATTTAATACTCGTTTGCGATTCAATCCTGCAGTTATCGTAATGTGTGAATCAACAGAAAATGTAGCACAGGCTTACAAGCAAGCAATTAGCTTAAACTTACCGATCCGCGTTCGTTCTGGTGGGCACGATCACGAAGGGGAGTGTACGGGCACCGATGTGATTTTATTAGATTTGAGCCGATTAAAAGAGTTTAACGTTAAGAAAGTGTGCGGTGACTATATTGCAAATATAGGCTCCGGTTATCGCTTTTTTCAGGTGGTACCAAAGCTTGCTGACAATAACCCGCCATTGACAATACCGCATGGTACATGCGCAACAGTCGGTTTGGCGGGTTTCATTCAAGGCGGAGGCTGGGGGCCATGGACTCGCAGTAAAGGAATGTGTTGTGAATCGTTGGTGGGGGCTACGGTTGTATTAGGCAACGGTGAAGTTATCGAAGTAAATGCTGAGGACGATATTGTTGATGCACACGACCCATCCCATAAAAAACTATTATGGGCACTACGTGGTGGCGGGGCATTAAGCTACGGTATTGTTACCCACTTTAAAGTAAAAGCATTTGAGATCCCAGACGAGATCCATCGCTTTGTAATAAACTGGAATACTAATGACGAACATGCTTTGTCTACGCTTGAGCTTTTATCGCAATGGGAAGATGTTATAAATAATGCAAGTACCGACAAGCTGGTAGGCACTAATTTAAAAATTAATGCTATTGCGGCTAACAGTCAAAACAAGCCTTTGAGCCACCCAAGTACCATGTACGGCTATTGGCAGGGAAGTTGGCAAGCGTTAGAACAATTTGTCTCAAACCACTTTCCAAATAGTACGCCAATGCATCAAGGTACAGATACTAAAGCGAACTATAATAGTGCATTAATGGGAAATTGGTCACGAAACTCCCTTTTCGATGTATTAAAAAAGCAAAAGCGTTTAGGTAGTTTAGCTAATGCCGATGGCACGCCATTTACACCTGATTTTGATGCACCAGCACCCCATAAATTAACCTCTAAGGTTGTAAAAGGTAGCGGTTTAACAAAAAACGGAAAAGAGCAGTTAATTCAAAGTTTAACGTCAGATCTGATTAATGCTAAGAGTAGTGATTTAGGTTTATTCAGCTACGTTACACTTGGTGCAATTGCAGGTCCTTTTTATAATGAAATAAGCGAAAAAGAAGCAAACGCCCGCGTTTCATTTCCTTATTCAAAATCGCAGTACACTATTCAGTACCAAACATGGTGGAATGAGTCTGTTGAGTTAAAAGAACAAGGTCAAAATAATGAAGTCTACAATTACATTAATAGAGCAATGGATTGGATTGAGGTAAGCCGAGAGACCCAAATTGAAGGGACTGAAGGCGCATTTATTAGCTTTAAAGACAGTGCAATTCCTACAAAAGACTATTTTCTTGGCAGTTATGAGGATCTTATGAAGGTAAAAGATTGTTATTCGCGTGATCCTGCTAATCATCTGAGGTCACGTAAAACGATTATATAATTTGATCGTATTAAGCTTTTAAGCCATAAAAATCTATGTTAGCTGAATGCCATTTTTATTTTATTTAAAATGGCATTTTTGATTGGATATATAAGGTCTAGTTAACCTGAACTCAGGTTAGTTTTTAACAGGGCAAATCTATAAATTGTTACAAGGCGTTTAGTAACTATAGCTATAGCATAAGTAGATGCTAGGTGTATGGGGCTGTGTTAAAATTGCTGCGTTTAATTTTAGCAAACGGTATAAAAGGTATTTTCATGGCAAATACAGCACACGCACTTCACATTTTGGTTAAGCATAAAGAGATTGCAGAAGACATCATTAAGCAATTAGGTAAAGGCGCAAAGTTTCAAACCTTAGCTAAAAAATACTCGTCTTGTCCGTCGGGCAAAAAGGGCGGAGATTTAGGCGAATTTAGACGCGGTCAAATGGTTCCACAGTTTGATAAAATTGCGTTTAAAGGCGAGATTTTAGAGCCACATTTGGTAAAAACAAAATTTGGTTGGCATGTGATTAAAGTACTTTATCGCACCTAAAAGCGTAATTCTAAGTTCCCGCTATACTTACTATTCCCCATTTTATAAATGCAAAGTAACTTGGAATGACTATGAAGTTATTTAATTTATGCTGCAGTGTTATCCTTATCACCCTGTCATCTTTTGCTTTGGGCAGCGAGCAAACTGTGACGCTAAAAATAGGAAAACCAAGCACACCTAATATGCCAAGAAACCACTATGTTTTGAGCTTATTAGAAAAAAGCTTTGCGCAGATGAATGTAAAACTCAATATTATTTATAGTGTTGAGCCGATGAATACCAAACGAGTATTAGAAGAGCTAAAGCACGATGGGGCTATTAATTTTGCTTGGTTAAGTATGTCAAAAGAGCAAGCAAATAGCCTCGTACACACAACCTTTCCAATATACAACGGCTTGCACTCAAAACGTTTACTAATGATAAAACAAAGCCGGCTGGGCGAATTTTCAGATATAAAAACCCTTGAACAACTAAAGCCGTTTATAGCCTTACAAAAGCAAAGTTGGTCTGATTATTATGTATTAAAGAACAATGGCTTAACAGTTAATGGTGATTTGAGTTATGAAAGCATGTTAAAAGCGTTAGATGAAGGACTTGGCGATTACTTTCCTCGTTCAGTAACTGCGATTAGAGCTGAAATACACAAAAGCCCACAGTATAACTTTGTCGTTGAGCCGCATATTATGCTGCAGTATGATAACTTTTATTACTTTTATGCAAATGAAAAAAATAAAGCAATTATCGACTTACTACAGCAGGGCTTAACAAAGCTAGCACAAAAAGGCGAGCTTGATGCACTCTATACGCAATTTTACCATGATGTTGAGGATGGGCTTGGTTTAAGTCAGCGAACAGTGTTTAAACTGAAACAGCGATAAGGTTATTATCGCTGTAAAACTGTTTGCTAATCTTGCTTGGCTTCTTCTTCATTTATTTGCTTAAGTGCTTGAATAAATGACTCACTCGGCTGCCCACCGGTAGGAGCATACTTATCGTTTATAATAAAAGTAGGTACTGAAGTAATACCCATTTGTTTAAAGTTATTTATTTGGAATATGAGAACGAAGATAGGTTGCAGACATATCATGAGATTAATAGCTATAGCCTTGGAACTAACTTGTATTTTACTGAAAAGAACATAAAAAATACTATCAACTTTAAACTCGATAGTGAAATCGACCAAAGATTTAAATTTAAGTCACTTACACATGTGGGGAACGCTTATAGCATACGAATGAAAGTGAGATTAAATTAATGCTAAAAAGAATGACATTGACTTTTGACCTTAAAAAGCTTTTTCGCCTACACCGCTGGACTTTAGCGGTAGCGGTTTATATCTTCATAATATGGTTCACCACGCCTGATACTTGGTCTCATCAAGAGACCTACTTTAGAGCTGTAACACTGCGCCAATTATCAATTATTCTCATACCGGTATTTATTACCTATTTTCTCGTTGATTTTTTTAAAAATAAACCGATTATTGTCGATTTAAATGAGCAGACATTGATTCAAGGTGAAAAGGTTATAGATTTAATTAAAGCAGACCATATCACGATTGTTGAAAAGCCCGTGATTAAATCAATTGAGATACACTTTTCTAAACATGGCTATTCTTTAGTTAAGATACCTGGATGGTTTATTGAAGATGTCACGCAGACTAGCTTGAATTTCTATCATTACGCTAAAAATACAGATAAAAAATTTAGTATATCCAGAAAAAGAACGAGTCCGTTAAAAGGCAGCATTATTTAATTTGTACCATAAGCAGATTTAATTTTGAAGTATCTAACTGTTAGGTACCTATAGAGAAGGCGTTCAAAGTTCAGTGTCAGATTAAATTCTTAAATATTATGCACGTTGTTTAAACGCTTCTTAAAAAATACTAACTGAGATAAATAAGGGCTGCGATGTGCAGCCTTTTTTGGTTTTAAACTTTATTTTTTAAGTGTCTTGCTTGGCTTCTTCTTCATTTATTTGCTTAAGCGCTTGAATAAATGACTCACTCGGCTGCCCACCGGTAAGCGCATACTTATCATTTATAATGAAAGTAGGCACTGAAGTAATACCCATTTGCTTAAAGTTATTTTGCTCTTCGCGAACCGCTTGTACGTATTTATCTGAGTGTAAAATATCACGAGCTGTGTCTTTGTTAAGGCCGACTTTTTCTACCACATCCAGTAATGCATCTTCTTGATTTAAATATTTTAAATCGGTGAAGTGTGCTTCAAAAAACGCCAATTTCAGCTCAGTTTGCTTGCCCTCTTCACGAGCCCACATTAGCAAGCGGTGTAGATCAAAGCTGTTGATCATGATGCGTTTACCGTCAAAATTAAAGGTAAACCCAGCTCGTTCACCCGCATCCGCCATGTTTTGACGATTTCGCGCGCTTTCTTCTTCGGTTAAACTGTATTTTTGCTGCAAGTGCTCGTTTAAGTCTTGCCCTTCAAGTGGCATATCTGGATTAAGCTCAAAAGGGTGCCATGTAATATCCGCACTCATTTCTTCTTTTAATTCTGCCAATGCGGTCTCTAAGTTCTTGTAACCGATAATACACCACGGGCACATTACATCTGAGACGATATCAATTTTAAAGTTTTTCATAGGGATCCTTGAAGGATTGCTTAGTAATAACAATGGATATTGGGATGAAGTCTACTTTATCAATCATTGGACATAAAAAGAGCAGCCAAGGTGCAGCTCTTTTTATTAAATGATTCATATATTAGCTGTTTAAGCCAAATGGGTCATCAATGCTATGACTCGGTTGAGTAAACCAGCGCGGACCATCATCTGTCATGTAAAAGTGATCTTCTAATCTAACCCCAAATTCATCTGGAATAACTAGCATGGGTTCGTTACTAAAACACATGCCAGTGGCAAGCGGGGTTTTATCACCGCCAACTAAATATGGCCATTCGTGAATGTCTAAACCAATACCATGGCCTGTACGATGTGGGCAACCTGGTGTTTGATACTCAGGTCCTAAATCTTGTGCTGCTAAGTAGCTGCGAGCTGCCTCGTCAACCGATTCACAGGTTTCGCCGAGAGCTGCTTGATTGAAAGCTGCTAACTGGGCCGCTTTTTCAAAATCCCAAAATAGGCGTTGGCGGCTGGTTGCTTCACCAAATACATAAGTACGGGTAATATCAGAAAGGTAATCGTGCACTTTACATCCGGTATCGATAAGCACCATGTCGCCTTTTTTCAAAATTTGTGGATCTTTTACGCCATGTGGGAATGAGGTGGCAAGGCCAAACAATACAATACAGAAGTAATTACCTGGGGCACCTACTTTTTGATGGGCTTTTTTTATAAATTCTTCGACTTCTACGGTGCTAATACCTTCATAAAGCATGCTCGCTGTAGCCTGATGAACCGCTAAAGTCATATCCATGGCACATTGCATTAATGCTAATTCATTGGCTGATTTATGCATTCTACAATGTGCGGTTACAGGTTGTGCGTTAACTAGTTTTAACCCTGAACTGGCTTTATTGATACCATCAAAAATAAAAAACTGTGCGCTTTCATCAATACCAACGGTAGCGGTGTCGCTAATACTGAGCTGCTTAAGCACTTTAACGAATAGCTCAAACGGGCTTTCATGCTCTTGCCAGCCGTGTATTGGGCCATCAATAACCTTAAAGCCATTTAAAGAACCAATTTCAAAATGTGGAGCAATGTATTGCACATCACCTACGGCAGGTAAAATAGCGCCAACAAGCCGTTCACTGGCATACCATTTCATTCCGGTGAAATAAGTTAAGTTGGTACCTGCGTTTAAATAAATGGCATCAATGTTGTGCGCTTGCATATAGGCTTGTGCTTTGGCCATACGCGCTAAATACTCATCGGCCTGAATTGGCGTTACTGAGTGAGTCATATTACTTAAACTAGCAAGTGCTTGCTCGGGTGTGTGAGTACCAATACCAACTGTGGTCATATATTTCTCCTACAAAATTTTGCATAGTGTGTAGGTTTAACAGTTTAAATTCAAACTAATTGCGATTAGTGATCAAGGGGCTCAAAAATGGGGGGGAGTTATCAAGTCGCTTATTTGGAGGACTTGATAACCTCGGGCTATTTTTTTGCATAGGGTAAGCGAGTGAGCTTATTTGCCGTGTGGTAACTATCTAAACCGGTTACTGCAACCGTATCAATGGCTTGTAAATCTAAAAAACCATCACTTTGGAGTGCTGATTCATCCACATATACATCCATTATTTCACCAATAACCAGCTCGGTGCCATTAACAGCTAAATGTTGATTCTCTACAAATTTTACCGCGTATTTTAGTCGACTTTGTGCAACAAAGGGAGCGTTAAACTCATTTAAGTATTCTGTTTTTAACCCCGTTGCATCGAACTCGGACTCATCTTTAGCGTAACGTGCCGAGGTTTGGTGCGCTTGCTGGTAAATGTCATTATTTACTTGATTAATAGTGTAAACGCCTGTTTCTATAATATTTTCAAATGTATGCCTTGGTACACTGTGTGGGCGCATTATCATGCCTACAAGGGGCGGGTGGGCGCCCAAATGGATGACAGAACTAACAATGGCTAAATTGGTATTGCCCTGTCCATCTTGCGTACCAATCAAGTTTGCACTTTTAAACCCTGACAGTGAATTTATAAAATGCGTGCGTGTGTGTTTTTCGAGTGCGGTTATGCGGTCTTTAGAAAAATGCATGTGTTAATTCCTTACCATTTTATAGTGTTTCCTTGCCAATCTAGGTAGGCAGGTTCGCCGTTAAGTTCTAATTGTGAGTTTTTGTAAGTAAATTTAAATAATTGCTGGGCAACAAACTCAGGTGTAAATAGTTTGTCGGCAGGTACATTTTTTTGAAATGGCTTAGAAAGCTGTGTATCTGTGGTACCTGGATGAAATAAAACAAGTTTAGTATTTTTAGCACGACGGGCAAGCTCAATAGCGGCTGTTTTAAATAACATATTAAGTGCTGATTTTGATGCGCGATAGGTGTACCAGCCACCCAGCTTATTATCGTTAATGCTACCAACACGAGCGCTTAAAGCGGTAATTGTGCAGTGAGTTTTATGATTAAGTAATGGCATTATGCTTTGTAAGCATAGCAGCGGCACAAGCGCATTAGAGTGCATAAGCTGCATAAAATAATCACTGTTGATTTCTTCAAGCTTTTTTTCTGGCATGTGCTGGTTGTTATGTAATTGACCATTAAATATAACCACCTGAGCGAGCTCAACCTGCTGAGACTTTAGCGATTCTGTAAGCTCGTTCAGACTTTGCGTTGAGTAGTCGCTGTGAAAGTAGGTTATGTTTTTATCGCTGTGATTAATACTCGATGAGCTAACACAAATTATATTAAATTGTGTTGCTTGTTGATTTAAGTGATTAACGTAAGATTGAGCAATGGCGCTACTGGCACCAAATAAAATCGCTGTTTTCATTTTTCACCTTTGCTTTTGATATCACATTGACCTGAGTTGCACTGTGCATTAGGCATTAAAAAACGACTAATTTGATGACGGTATTTTGCAAAGAAAGTATAAGCATGATCGGCAAAAAAACGAATGACGGGCAAACGAATAATTTTAAGCCAAGGATATTTGCCAACAGTACGCCAAGCTTGATAAGTCACATCTAAGCCGTAAATTATCTGCCCATTATCAGTTTGGGCATGCAGTATATTCATGGCGTATTGCTTATTGATTGCGGGAAAACGCGCATTAAAGTCATCAGCATTTAAATCTTCAAGTGTAACTTTATGATCAACATCGGCACGTTTTAAATGCTGCATCTCTGCATTGCAAAGGGGGCAATTACCATCGTAAAAAATGATCATGTTATCGCTTTGTGTTTATTTTACATATGCTTTTTTACGACATGCAGGTGCAAATGGATCTATTAAATAAGTAAACATAATGATATTAATAGGTCTCAAAGAAACAAAGGAGAGCTAAAAATGAGTGAACAATATGCCGCCTTGCGAGGTAATGTAAATTTACTTGGGCAATTATTAGGACAAACTATTAAAGATGCTCAAGGACAAGATATTTTAGATAAAGTAGAAGAGATTCGGGCTTTATCAAAATCATCTCGCAGTGGCAATGAAGCCGATCGTAAAGCGCTTATAGATGTACTGCATGCGCTTAGTGATGAAGAGCTTTTACCGGTTGCCCGTTCATTTAATCATTTTTTAAACTTAGCGAATGTTGCAGAGCAGTTTCACACTGTATCACGTTTTAATGATGTTGGTTTTTGCCAACTAAACCCTCTCACTCAAACATTAAAAACGTTAGCAGCAAAGGCCGAACAAGGTCAGCTTAATCATAATCATTTAGCTGATACCCTCTCAAAACTCCACATAAACTTAGTACTAACAGCACACCCAACCGAGGTGACTCGTCGTACTATTATTAATAAACATGTTGAACTTAGCGATTGTTTAGCATCGCTTGAGCGTACCGACAATCTTGCGCAAGAACGCGAAGCAATATTAAACCGTATTGCGCAGTTAATTAGCCAAGCATGGCATACGGACGATATTCGTCGTTCACGCCCAAGCCCTGTAGATGAGGCTAAATGGGGCTACGCAGTCATTGAAAACAGTTTATGGGAAGCTGTGCCACGTTTTCTACGTGAGTTTAGCCAGCATGTAAAACAGCATTTAAGCTTAGAGTTGCCAGCAGATTACAGCCCGATAGAATTTACTTCTTGGATGGGGGGAGATCGTGATGGTAACCCGTTTGTAACCGCCGAAGTAACCAAGCAAGTGCTCGACCATGGCCGTTGGATGGCACTGGATTTATACCAGCGTGATTTAGAAACGCTCTGTGCTGAACTTTCTATGTCGGATGCCAGCGATGAGCTCATTAAATTGGCTGGGCAAGAGTTTGAACCGTACCGTGCTGTTTTGAAAGATGTTAAAAACCAAGTTGCAGAAACGGTGATGCATTTAAGCGCTAAAATTAAAAATAAGCGCACTGAATCTCAAGATTTAATCACCGATATTAATCAAATTAAGCACCCTATTGAGGCATGTTATCGCTCTTTATTAAAGTGCAACATGCAAGTAGTGGCCAATGGCTTACTACTGGATATGATCCACCGAGTAAATAGCTTTGGACTGCGTTTGGCAAAACTAGACGTGCGCCAAGATTCGTCGAGACACAGTGATGTATTTTCTGAGCTAACTCGTTACTTAGGTATTGGCGACTACAACCAATGGCAAGAGCAAGATAAGCAGGCTTTTTTACTTGCTGAGCTTAATTCTCGTCGTCCGCTTATTCCTAAGCATTGGCAACCTAGCCCTGAAGTGCAAGAGGTGCTCGACACCTTTGATGTTATTGCGCAGCAAGATGCAAAAACCTTTGGTTTATATATTATTTCTATGGCCCGAACAGCTTCTGATATTTTAGCGGTGCAGTTATTACTTAAAGAGTCAGGCTGCGGTTTTGAACTACCCGTGGCGCCATTATTCGAGACCTTGGATGATTTAAACGATGGTCATAATGTTATTACTACATTGCTTAATAATGAGTGGTACCGAGGTCATATTAAAAATACTCAAAATGTGATGATTGGTTATTCAGACTCAGCCAAAGATGCGGGTATGATGGCTGCTGGCTGGGCACAATATGAGGCAATGGACAAGTTAGTGCAACTGGCGGATGAACGCGGTATTGAACTGGTTTTATTTCATGGTCGTGGAGGCACGGTTGGTCGAGGCGGTGCACCTGCTGCACAAGCCTTGCATTCGCAGCCACCGGGTTCACTCAAAGGGGGCCTTAGGGTGACAGAGCAAGGCGAAATGATCCGCTTTAAATTTGGCTTACCCAATGTGGCATTGCAAAGCTTAAATATATACGCGGGTGCGGTGCTGCAAAGTAACTTATTACCACCGCCAGAGCCCAAAGATGAATGGCGCGAAGTTATGGCATTAATTAGTGATGTATCGTGCGAGCACTACCGCAATGTTGTACGCCACGATGAAAACTTTGTACCTTACTTCAGAATGGCAACACCAGAATTGGAGCTATCTAAATTGCCATTAGGTTCAAGGCCAGCTAAACGTAATCCTAATGGTGGGGTAGAGAGCTTACGCGCAATTCCGTGGATATTTGCGTGGAGTCAAAATCGTTTAATGTTACCTGCATGGTTAGGCGCATTAAGCGGACTTAAAGCAGCGCTTGAAAAATATGGGATTGAAACCCTAAGCGAAATGAGTTTGCAATGGCCTTTCTTTCGAGCTCGTTTAGAAATGCTAGAAATGGTATTTAGTAAAGCGGATAGCTGGTTAAGTGAGCACTACGATAATGCGCTGGTGGAAGACATGTATAAACCTTTAGGTGTTGCCTTACGTGAGGAATTAGCAGAGGCGATAACCTTAGTGCAATCATTGAGCCCGCAAAAAAGTCTATTAGCCGATCAACCTTGGATCAAAGAGTCTATTGGGCTTAGAAATCCGTACACCGACCCACTGAACGTGTTACAGGTTGAGTTATTACGTCGCTCTCGTGGCGATGATAAAGGTAATGAAAGCGATATAGATAATGCCTTAATGATCACCATGACGGGGATTGCAGCGGGTATGCGAAATACAGGTTAATTTTTATTTTAGTAAAACAAAAAAAGGGAACACGCGACGTGTTCCCTTTTTTTACGTTGAATAGGCTGGTATTTAGTTTGCCAACCTTTTACACTACTTAGCCATTGAACAAATAAAAACTATTATGGCTTCAGCAACTTTTAAAGTGCAACATAATACAGCACTTAGCAATTCACACATCTCATTAAACGTAGCGCAAACGCAAGCACTACGTAGTCAATTAAAAACTCAACGCGGTATTTTACATTCAAGCGATATTAAAGCGCTTTGCACCGAACTTAATGTCAGCGAAGATACATTATTGCAAGGCTTGGTGCCTATGGCTTCTGAATTTTCAGTTGCACCTATTTCCAAGTTTCATGTCGGCGCAATTGTAAAAGGGCTCGACTCACAAGGACATACTACTTTTTACTTTGGCGCCAATGCTGAGTTTGATCATCAAGCACTTAGTTTAGTGGTGCATGGTGAGCAATCAGCAATTAATAATGCGTGGTTAAATGGCGCTAAGAAAGTGCTAAAAATAGCCATTAGTGATGCACCATGTGGGTATTGCCGTCAGTTTATGAATGAACTGGCGGATGCCAGAGAGCTTGATATTTTACTGCCAGCACAAAATTTTAAATTAGCAGAGCTGTTACCGCATTCATTTGGGCCAACAGATTTAGGCAATGAGCACAGCTTATTTAACCCTGTAGAGCAAACTAAGCGCTTTGAAGAGACAAAGCTTGATAACAAGCTGCTGAGTTTTGCTTTAGCGGCTTATGTTCCATACAGTCAAAATTACAGTGCGGTAAAAATAAGCACCTTTGAAAATGGTGACTTTTATGGCAGTTATGCTGAAAATGCAGCGTATAGCCCAAGTTTATCGCCACTGCAAAGCGCAGTGAGTCAGCTATTTTTAGCAGGATTAAGCTTTGATAAACAAACAGTAAAATCAATTACTTTGTTAGAAACTACTGGTCACGAAAACCAATCAGGGGTAGCAAAAGCCGTGTTAGCAAGCTTTACTGGCTTGCCAACACTTGAGGTTATTAGCGCAACATTAACCAAGTAATACTTTAGCGGCTTCAAGTACCACGGCAACAGATTTTTTCTCAATCTCGCCGTGGTCCACGTTAGGTATTTCTTGACGTGTTCTATTTACTAATACACCAGCAACACAAGCAGCTTGTAAACCAAGCGCGGCACACATGGTAAATAAAGTGGCCGATTCCATTTCGTAGTTCATTACGCCCAATTTTTGCCATTCTTCACAGCTACCTTGTAGTGACTTAGGTACGTAGCCAGAGTGTGTATCGTAGCGCTCTTGACCTGGGTAGAAGGTGTCGCTCGAAGCAGTTATACCAATATGGAAATCGATATTAAGGTTTTCACAGGCTTTTACCATGGCTTGAGTGGCAAAAAAATCAGATACGGCAGGGTAGCATAGCGGGGCAAAATGCTGACTCGCACCATCTAAGCGAACCGAAGCTTGGCTAATTAGAATATCGCCTTCATTAATGTGCGGTTGAATAGCACCTGTTGTGCCAATGCGAAGAAAGCTTCGTACGCCAAGTTGTGCCAGTTCTTCAACGGCAATTGACGTTGAAGGGCCGCCGATACCAGTCGAACATATTACTACAGAGTGACCGTTTAATTGGCCTAAATAAATGTGAAACTCACGCGTTTGAGCAAGGCAGGTAGGATTATCTAAGAACTGTGAAATACGTGCTGCACGATCTGGATCGCCTGGAACTATAGCTAGTTTTGCACCTTTTAAGTCATCAATACACAGTCCTAAGTGAAATACCTTTTCCATAACTAAGCCTTTTTAATAAAAATTGTTGTCAATTTACCATGATTACGAGAAATGAAAATTAAGTACAGGACGGATGTCCGTATCGACTTAATTTGATTTATTCACCAACTCTGAATATTCAATCAATGACTAAAATTACGAACAAAATGAGCCAGTTGACTTGTTTGCTCAGACACTATATTCATACCTCATAGCAAACCAATAGCTGGGCTAAAGAGCCGATAGCTGTATTTTAAATTGTTTATATTCATTGGGTTAGTAAGAAAGCTTAGTTTTTATTTACCACTAACCTAAGCGAGCAAAATAAAGTTCACTGTAATTTTTAGCACACTATGCGAATAATCTGGAATTAATTCAGCGTGTGATGTTTTGCATAACTACTCAATAATAGACAAGATATTCAGATTGAAAAAGGGTTTACAATGAGCACACAATTTCAAGCATTTAAAAATAAAGTTGAGCACTGTCTATGTGCGCCTGGCGACGGTGTTTTTACGGTCAATACGGCTAAAGAACGCAAAGCAGCGCTAAGAAATAAATTATATGGACAAACTGAAAATGTCGATGTTTTATGGCGTGACTCACTTAACGAGCTGCCTAATTCACCACACAAAGCAGTAATGTTAGGCATTAGCTCTGATTGCGGTGGTGGAATTTTACGTGGCGCTAATTGGGGGCCTTTATTTTTACGCTCAGCACTGATAGATCAACAAACACAATGTCGTTCGTTTGATTTAGGTGATGTACGCGTAATACCGCATTTATTACATGATAAGTATTTAAATGAGGCCACTATTACCAACTGCCAAAAAGCGCTGTACGGTAATGACAATAATGATCATTATGTGAGCCCATTGTCAATTACTGAAGATGTGTGTGACAGCTTTTATGCGACATTCCAAGACAAAGGTATTTTTGGTATTGGTGGCGACCACTCAATTAGCTACCCGTTAACAAAAGCGTACTTAAAAGCTAAACGTGAGCAAGGCAAACGTACGGCAATTATTCACTTCGATGCTCACACCGACTTACTCGTAGAGCGTTTAGGTATCGACTTATGTTTTGGCTCTTGGTGTACACATATTTTAGAATTCTTACCAGCGCCGCATCATTTAATCCAATTTGGTATTCGCTCAAGTGGCAAACCTAAATCACATTGGGAAAGTACTTTTGGCGTTAAACAACACTGGGCTGCTGAAATTATAGAGCGTGGTGCAGCTGCGGTTGCTGCAGATGCGATTGCGCAATTAAAAGCAGACAAGGTTGATGAAGTTTATGTGAGCTTTGATATTGATGCCCTCGATGCAGAATTTGCATCAGCAACAGGCACGCCTGAAGAAAATGGGTTAACGCCACAGCACGCGCTTGATATTTTGTCAGCGATTGCAGATGAGTTTCCTATAACGGGGGCTGATATGATGGAAATAGCTCCGTTTACTGACAGCTCTTTAGTGGGCCAATCAAGCTCTGAGACAACTCTGAGAGAAGGCGCTAAAATTTCGGCGTTTTTAATTAATGCAATGAATCGCTAATTTCAAAAGCTAAAAATTGGCTATTTGCAAATAACCCGCTATATTTAATTGGCTTTTATTAAAAAAGTGACGTCTTAAATCTAATAGAGCGGGTTATTGTGATTAAATGGTGTTTTGTATTATTACTCATTGTAAGCCAACACTGTGCGGCTAAACTCACTGTTGTAACAGAGAATTTTGCACCTGCGCAGTATCTTGATGCTAACAACAATTTAGTTGGTGATGCTGCCGATATAGTACGATTAGTGCTTGATAGTGCGGGGATTGATTATTCAATTTCAGTTCACGATTGGAGTATGACTTATAATATTGCATTGAGAGATCCCGAGACCTGTATTTTCTCAATTTCACGCTCACCTGAGCGTGAGAGTCGCTTTGTTTGGTTTGCTAAACTTGCCCAATTCGACACAAACTTTTATTCTTTTAAAAGTAAAGGCATTGTTTTAACAAGTCTAGAGCAGGCCAAGCAATACAGAATTGCGGTTTTAAAAGATAACTATAGCCATCATTATTTACTCTCCCAAGGATTTAAAGAAAACGAAAACTTAATGCTGTTTAATAGTTTTGATAATATTTTTAAAATAATTCAAGCACGAAGTTCAAGCATTGATTTGGTTGTTATACCTGCGCAGAGAATAAGCCACGAACAATCTCACTTATTAAGTGAACTTCAACTCGAATCATTAATGCCTATTAACGCCAACCAAGCCCCCTTATATTTTGCGTGTAACAAAAACCTACCGAATGAATTACAGCAGCAACTTAGCACTGCCTTTGCCTTGTATGAGTCACAACTTTAAATATCAATTGCCCTGTTTATAAAAGCGGCTATAATCCAGCTGCTTTTGCTAATAAAAGCGATTATTTTGGAGTTATAAATGGGTGATTTAATCGGGATTGCATTATTAATCTTGATGAGTGCGTTATTTGCGATGTCAGAAATTTCGATTGCCGCTTCACGCAAAATAAAATTAAGGGTTATGGCCGACGAAGGAAATGTGCAAGCGCTGGCGGTTTTAAAACTGCAAGAGCAGCCAGGGGCTTTTTTTGCCATGATCCAAATTACGCTTAATGCGATTGCCATATTAGGTGGGATTGTTGGTGAGCAGGCATTGTCGCCTTATGTGCAAGAAATACTGCAGTTATTTTATCAGGGGCCGTTGCTTGGTCAAATTAGCTTTTTACTGTCGTTTTTAATTATTACCTCATTATTTATATTATTTGCTGATTTGCTTCCAAAGCGTTTAGCAATGATTTTACCTGAAGCTGTTGCTGTGCGTGTAGTTACAATTATGCGTTGGGTCACTTTCGCGCTCACACCGCTGGTATTATTTTTTAACGGCTTAACCAATATAGTATTACGAGTATTCAAAGTACCTAGTGAGCGTGAGGATATAGTTACTACTGAAGATATTGTTGCCATGATGGATGCGGGTGCCGAATATGGTAGCCTTCAACAGCAGGAATATGACTTAATTGGTAATGTATTTGATTTAGAAGCGCGCTTTTTATCAAGCGTGATGTCGCCACGAGAGCAAATAGTTTACTTTGATATTGATGAGTCGAGTGAAGATATAGCCAATAAAATTATAGAGCATCCACATAATCACTTTTTAGTGTGTAAAGGCAACCTTGATAAATTAATTGGCTCGGTTGAGTCAAAAGATATTTTACGCCAAGTGCTTAAAGGTGAGGCGGCAAATATTAATGCGGATATGCTTGATAAAGATATTTTTTACTTACCAGAAACACTGAGCTTATCTGAGTCGCTAAATGCGTTTAAAACTGCCGTTCATCCTTTTGCTGTGGTGGTCAATGAATATGCGCTAGTGGTTGGGATAGTGACAGTTAAAGATTTAATGAAAGGCTTTATGGGTGATTTAATCACGCATCAAAGTGAGGAGTTAATCATTGAACGCGACGCTAATTCTTGGTTGGTCGATGGTTTAACACCTATTGTTGAATTAGCTAAGGTATTAGAAATTGATGAATTCCCTGAGCAAAGCCATTATGAAACGGTTGCTGGGTATTTAATTTATACCATGAAGCATATTCCCAAACGTGCAGAATTTGTTTTATTTTCTGGCTTTAAATTTGAAGTAGTGGATGTAGAAGGTATTCGTATAGAACAATTACTTGTCTCTAGAGTGAATCCTGATAGCGAATAATAGCCGCTAAAATTAAATTATTGATTAACGGCAGCCAATGCATTGGCTGCCTTTTTTATGGGTGTTACTGATATAGCAAAACTATTGTTTGAGTTTATTTGGTGACAACTATAGTCAATTGTAAAAATGTGTAAATGTTGCTCAGTGGCTATTTTTAATTGTTGTACTATAGTTTAGAATGATCGTTCATTCTAAACTAAAAGGTATTTAACATGCAGCGCTCCCGCATCGCTTTTTTTGTATTTTCAGCCCTCGTTGGTTCTGTTGCTTTAAGTGGCTGCGATCAGGTAGCTGAGCAACCCAGTGCTTCTGCCCCTGCAGCGACTCCTGTTGGAGTTGTCACATTAAAAAGCCAAGCAATAACACTTAAAAAAGAATTACCAGGGCGTGTAAGTGCGTTTCAAATTGCTGAAATTCGTCCTCAGGTAAGTGGAATTGTGCAATCACGCTTATTTGAAGAAGGCACTCAGGTTGAAAAAGATCAAGCGCTTTACCAAATCAACCCTGATATTTTTGAAGCAGAATTAGCCGCCAGTAAAGCGGCGGTTGCTCGCGCAGAAGCGAGTATTGCTAGCAGTAAATCTAAAGCGTCTCGTTATAAAGAACTATTAGCAATTAAAGCCGTAAGCCAGCAAGATTTTGACGAAGCTGATGCTGCTTCTAAGCAAGCCTCTGCAGAATTATTAACGGCACAAGCGCAGTTAAAAAGTGCGCAAATTAACCTTGATTATAGCCATGTTTCTTCGCCAATTAGCGGCCAGATTAGTAAATCAAGCGTGACGGTAGGCGCATTAGTTAGCGCAGGCCAAACAAGCGCACTGGCAACGGTTACGCAACTTGACCCCATTTATGTTGATTTAACCCAATCAAGTAATGAGCTAACTAAACTCAAAAGAGCGCTAGCATCAGGTGCTTTAGGTGTCGACTCTACAACACAAACCGATGTAGAACTAATAATGGAAGATGGCTCAGTATATCCTCATAAAGGTACATTACAGTTCTCAGAAGTGACCGTTGATCCAAGTACTGGGTCAGTGACTTTACGTGCTAAGTTTCCAAACCCTGAAAAGCTATTACTACCAGGTATGTATGTGCGTGCTGAGGTGGTTGAAGGTGTTAAGTCAGACGCAATATTAGCCCCACAACGTGGTGTGAGCCGTAATACCAAAGGTGAACCTACAGCTATGGTTGTTAGCAAAAACAATACCGTTGAAAGCCGTGTATTAAAAGTAGAGCGAACTTTAGGCGCTAATTGGTTGGTGAGCGAAGGCTTAGCCGATGGCGACCAATTGATTGTGGAAGGGCTACAAAAGATTCGCCCAGGTGCACCTGTTACGGCAACTGCTGTGAAGCCTTCTGCAAATAACAGCCAATAACGGAGAGTTTTATGTCACGATTTTTTATCGATAGGCCTATTTTTGCTTGGGTATTGGCGATTGTGGTTATGCTTGCGGGTATTATTGCCGTTAAAAGCCTACCTGTTGCTCAGTATCCGTCTATTGCGCCGCCAGCGATTACCATTACGGCTAACTACCCAGGTGCATCTGCACGTACATTAGAAGACTCGGTAACTCAGGTTATTGAGCAAAAAATGAAAGGCTTAGATGGCTTGTTATACATGTCATCAACCTCACAGTCCAGTGGTTCAGCAACGCTGACATTAACATTTGATGCCGAGACCGATCCAGACATTGCCCAAGTTCAAGTGCAAAATAAATTAGCGACCGCTACGCCATTATTGCCGGAAGAAGTACAGCGCCAAGGTGTGGTAGTGGCTAAATCATCATCAAGCTTTTTACTGGTTGTTGGTTTTGTGTCGCAAGATGGCAGTATGACTAATATTGATATTGGAGACTATGTATCGTCGAACGTGCAAGACATTGTGTCGCGTGTAGACGGTGTAGGTGAAGTGGAGCTGTTTGGCTCTCAATATGCAATGCGTATTTGGCTCGATCCGGCTAAATTACAAAACTATAAGCTAACCCCCAGCGATGTATCAGCAGCAATTAAAGCACAAAATGCACAGGTGTCAGCAGGTCAGCTAGGTGGTATGCCGTCACTTGCTGGGCAGCAGCTTAATGCGACTGTCACTGCGCAAAGTCGATTACAAAAACCAGAGCAGTTCAGAGATATTTTAGTAAAAACTAACAGCGATGGGTCGGTTGTTCGCTTACAAGATGTTGCCGAAGTTGAACTTGGTGGTGAAAGCTACGGTGTGGTTGCTCGTTTTAATGGTAAACCAGCATCGGGGCTCGGTGTAAAGTTAGCCAGTGGCGCTAATGCACTTGATACCGCGCAAGGAGTAAAGGATGCACTTGAAGAGCTTAAGCCTTTTTTCCCACAAGGGCTTGAAGCGGTTGTGCCTTATGACACTACTCCCTTTGTTGCACTTTCAATTGAAAAAGTAGTTCATACATTAATAGAAGCCGTTGTTTTGGTATTTGTTGTGATGTACTTATTTTTACAAAACTTTAGAGCAACTATTATCCCAACAATTGCTGTGCCTGTAGTACTGCTAGGTACATTTGGCGTTCTATTTACCTTTGGGTATTCAATTAATACGCTCACTATGTTTGCCATGGTACTGGCCATTGGTCTGTTGGTCGATGACGCGATAGTGGTAGTTGAAAACGTAGAACGTTTAATGACAGAAGAAAAGCTCTCTGCGGTCGAAGCAACGCGAAAGTCTATGGATGAAATTAAGGGCGCGCTCGTGGGTATTGCCATGGTGCTGTCGGCGGTATTTATTCCTATGGCATTTTTTAGTGGCTCTACAGGGGTTATTTATCGTCAGTTTTCTATAACGCTGGTAACAGCAATGGGATTGTCGGTATTAGTGGCGCTTATTTTAACACCTGCATTGTGTGCTACGTTATTAAAACCGAGTCATGTGCATACTGATGGTACCTTTATTGGCCGTTTTTTCTCAGGCTTCAACCGTGGTTTTGATAAAACTAATAGAGGTGCACAAAGCTTTGTTGGGCGAATGATCAAGCACTCTAAACGTTATTTGCTTAGTTATGTTTTGATTGTCGGTGGTATGGTCACTATTTTTTCAAGCTTACCCACTGCGTTTTTACCGGACGAAGACCAAGGTATTCTGTTTAGCCAAGTGATGCTGCCAGCAGGTTCTACAACAGAGCAAACGCTTGAAGTGGTTAAAAAAGTAGAAAACCATTATTTAGAAGAACAATCTGAAGCTGTTGCCTCAATTTTCACGGTTACCGGTTTTAGTTTTGCAGGCTCAGGACAAAACTCAGCCATTGGTTTTGTGAGCTTAAAGCACTGGGATGAGCGCCAACGTGACGACTTATCAGTGGGAGCGGTTGCAGGAAAAGGCATGGGCTATTTTTCAACGATAAAAGAGGCGTTTGTGTTTGCATTCCCACCTCCGGCTATTATTGAACTTGGCACTGCGAATGGTTTTAATATGTTTTTACAAGACCGAGTTGGTTTAGGACACGATGAATTATTAAAAGCGCGTAATCAGTTATTGGGTATGGCAAGTCAAAGCCCAATCCTGGCAGGTGTTCGTCCTAATGGCCAAGAAGATATGCCTGAATTACAACTGGATATTGACCTTGCAAAAGCTGAAGCGCTTGGTTTATCACAAGGTGATATTAACAGTACACTTTCGACTGCTTGGGGTAGTAGTTATGTGAACGATTTTATCGACCGTGGCCGCGTTAAAAAGGTATATTTGCAAAGTAAGGCTGATGCTCGCATGGTACCTGAGGATCTAAATAAGTGGTATGTACGAAATAAAAACGGAGACATGGTGCCATTCTCAGCGTTTGCTAGTTCGTATTGGTCTTATGGCTCACCTCGTTTAGAGCGCTATAATGGTTTTTCAGCTATGGAAATTCAAGGTAGTGCTGCGCCAGGTTACAGTACAGGTGAAGCTATGGATGAAATGGAGCGCTTAGTAAAGCAATTACCTAATGGTATTGCCTCTGAATGGACTGCTATTTCATACCAAGAACGTTCAAGTGGTGGTCAAGCGCCGCTTCTTTATGGCCTTTCACTATTATTTGTATTTTTGTGTTTAGCAGCACTTTATGAAAGTTGGTCTATCCCATTTGCAGTAATGATGATTGTACCTCTGGGTATATTGGGGGCTGTTATGGCTGCTTTTTTAGGTAATTTATCAAATGATATTTACCTACAAGTTGGTTTATTAACCACCATAGGGCTTGCCTCTAAAAATGCGATATTAATTGTTGAATTTGCTAATCATAAAATGGATGAAGGCCTGAACTTAGTTGATTCAGCCATTGCAGCCGTACGACTTCGTTTACGCCCTATTTTAATGACCTCAATGGCATTCATCTGTGGTGTACTACCGCTTGCAATAGCCTCCAGTGCAGGCTCTGGTGCACAAAACGCCTTAGGTATCTCAATCATTGGTGGAACACTAGCGGCTTCATCATTGGTGGTGATTTTTGTACCCTTATTTTTTGTTTTAGTGCGTAGACTATTTTCAGGAAAAGCTAAAACTACCTCGCAGGAGGAAGCATAATGAGTGTAAGAGCAATCAGTTTTAATGCTTTAACTTTAGCCATTTTATCTGGATGTCAGTTAGCTCCTCAGCAAGAAGCGCTTAATTTACCTGTCCCTGATGCGTATGCATCAGAGGCAGGCAAAGGGCAAGTTTCATCATTAAAATGGCAGCAGTTTTTTAATGATGAAAAGCTCAAAGCACTGATATCACAAAGCCTTGAGCACAATAAAGATCTGCAAATAGCAGCGCTTAATGTAGAGCGAGTACGTGGTTTATATCAAATTCAAGACTCGGCTTTGTATCCGTCACTTGATTTAAACGCGACGGGAAGTCGTCAGCGTTTACCTGCTGATTTATCAGCCAGCAGTCAGCCTCAAATTAGCTCCCAATACAGTGCAACTGTGGGTATGACCGCTTATGAGTTAGATTTATGGGGCAAAGTGCGTAATCAATCAGAGCAAGCACTTCAAACGCTTTACTCTACGCAGCTTAGTGAATATGGCATGCAGGTGTCGTTAATTTCTGAACTGGCAAATGCGTGGCTTAATTATGCGACCGATCAGCAATTACTTGCTTTGGCTCAAGAGACATTGTCATCGCAGCAAGCGTCTTTATCTTTAACGCAAAAAAGTGTTGATTTAGGTGCAGCATCTGAAATTACGCTAGAGCAATTAAAAAGTACCGTAGCTACTGCAAAGGTTGATATTGCAACGTATAAGCGTTTATTAAAACGTGATAAAAATGCGCTTGATTTATTAGTAGGTAAACCGGTGAGTCAGGACTTACTACCGACTAAAGAGTTGAACACATTACTTGATTTACCCGCTGTTCCTGTCGGTCTTCCATCTGATTTACTAACACAGCGCCCTGATATAAAAGCGGCTGAGCACCAATTATTTGCTGCAAATGCCAATATAGGTATTGCGCGTGCGGCGTTTTACCCAAGTATTAGTTTAACAGCTAATGCAGGGAGTGCATCACGTGATTTAAGTAATTTATTTGATGCAGGGTCAGGCACATGGAGCTTTATACCGTCGGTAAATTTACCTATTTTTAATATGGGACGTAACCAAGCTAATTTAGATGTCGCTAATGCAGAGCAACAAGTTGCTGTTGCAACGTATCAGCAAAAAATTCAACAAGCGTTTCGCGAAGTTGCTGATGTGCTTGCTGATAGAGAAGGTTTCAATGCCCAATTAAATGCGCTTGAACAGCTACTACAAAGCCGAAAAATAACCTATGACCTATCACAGGCGCGATACGATAAAGGGGTCGATAGCTTTTTGCAAGTGCTCGACGCTCAGCGAACATGGTATAGCGCAAAGCAACAACTGATCACCGGTCAACAAGCGCTGCTTGCAAGTCAAATTAACTTGTACAAAGCTGTTGGCGGTGGATGGGAAGTAACTACTCCTCAAAATAACTAATATGCATAAAACTAATTAGTTATGGCAGATTTATCCGTAGTAAAGTAATACTGTTTAACGCTTATCTCTATATTTTTTAGGGATAAACGTTAAACATTTCGAGTCTAGTGACTCGATAATGGAGTGTCGAATGAATTCTAAAAATAAAAAACACCTTGATCCGGTGCAAGCACAAGCGCGTCGTGAACAGGTATTAACAGCTGCTGCGGATTGTTTTCGTCGCAAAGGCTACCATGGCGCCGGTATGGCTGAAATAGCAAGAACAGCAGGTATGAGTGCAGGCCATATTTATAACTATTTTGATAGTAAAGAAGCAATAATCGAGCGTATTATTGAAAAAGATATGGAAGAAATGTTTTCTATATTTCAAGAGTTTGAAGAACAACCCGGTGATATTTTAACGGTGTTACTTGATGGTCTACATCATGGCGTACAGCGTCATATGGACACCGGAGCCAGCGTTATTGACCTAGATATGATGGCAGAGGCTAGTAGAAATAAAAAAGTTGCTTTGCTACTACGTGATGCAGACACGCAAGCGCGTAACAGAATGCGGGATCTATTAGTGAGTGAAAGTAGCTTAATAAAATCACATTCTGAGCAAGAATTAGAAAGCCGTATTAATGTGATTTTCTCAGTGATGGCCGGATTGTTATTACGAAAAATGCTGTTTCCTGAGTTAACAGAAGAGACCGTGCTTATTGCACTACGTCCAGCAATGAAAACATTACTTATGCCATTTGATAATTAATACACTGAGTTATTAAGTTACTATGAATATTTGACCCTTACTATTGTAAAAAAGAAAGGGCTAGCCTTATATACAAATAGTTTATGGCCAATATCATAAATAAAGACTAGCATTGAGTTGCTAAAACAGGAAAACAAAAATAAAGATATAGTTATTTATTATCAATAACTTAATCTTTTTAGCTGGTTTTATGTGAGCTTGCGCTAAAGAGCTAAACACAGTAAATAAGAATAGTTGCTTTTTGGCGTGCTACTTGCAATCTTCGAGCTATATTAAAAGCGTTAATTTTGCGCTAACAACTTTAAGGAGAGCACATGTGGGCTGCAGTAAGTTATCTTGTAACAGCATTGGTATTTATAGTATTGGGGTTAACGGTTAACTCCATTTATTTTGCAGTTGCATTTTTTTGGACCGCACTTTCGCTACTATTAGTTAGCGGTGCTTATTTTTTTAACGCAGGGAAAGTATTTAGAAAACGCGAAAATGGCGTTATCCCTTTTTACATTCGCTGGGCCTTTGTGCCTTTTTTATTAGGTGCGCAAATTTATAATGCGTGGTCACGTAAGCGTGACAAAGTACCGCCTATTCAGCAAATAAACGATAACCTATTTTTAGCATGTCGTTTATTCCCATCGGATATAGACACATTGAAAGAAAATGGCATCACCGCTATTTTGGACGTTACCTGTGAATTTGATGGCCTTGAATGGACATCTACCCAAGAAAATATCGATTATTTAAATATTCCTGTTCTTGATCACAGTGTGCCTACACACTCACAGTTAAACCAAGCCATTAACTGGATACATCATCAAATTAAAAAAGACAGTCGTGTTGTGGTGCATTGTGCATTAGGGCGTGGACGTTCGGTGTTTGTTATGGCGGCATATTTATTGAGTCAAAATAAAGACGCGGATGTACATGATATTCTTGCACAAATAAAAGAAACACGTGAAACTGCCAATCTTAATAAACGCCAATTACGCCATTTAGTTAAGCGCCACCGTAAGGGGGAGCTACTGATAAAAAACAAAGCGTACTTAATTGCTAATCCGGTTTCAGGCACTAAGTTGTGGTCTGAAAAAGAGCATTTAATTATTGCGCGTTTATCTGCGTATTACGATTTAACCATTTTAAAAACTACGCCAGAACAAAATGGCATTACATTGGCTAAACAGGCTATAGAAAGCAACCCCGATATTATTATTGCTTGTGGTGGCGATGGAACTGTAACTGAGGTTGCTAGTGTGTTGGTGGGTACGTCTTGTCGATTAGGAATAATACCACTGGGCACAGCAAATGCGCTCGCTCATGTATTAATGGGGATAAAATCTAAATTTATTCCTGTTGAGCAAGCATGTGATTTAATCATTGATGGTCAAGCTAACCTTATTGATACCGCGTATTGTAATGATGAGCTGATGCTATTATTAATTGGTATTGGCTTTGAGCATGCAATGATTGAAAAAGCAGATCGAGAGTCTAAAAATAAATCAGGTCAACTGGCTTATTTAAATGGTTTTTTACACTCATTTGGCGAAAATAAAGCGCAACAGCTGATAGTTAAATTAGATGATAATGAGCCTGAGACTATTAATACAAATAGTTTTATTGTGGCAAATGCTGCGCCATTTACTACGTTATTAGCACAAGGGGGCGGGCAACCCGATCACCGCGATGGGTTATTGGATGTAAATTGGTTAACGCCAAACAAAGATAATGAAACCACGGTATTAAGTATTGCTGAGCTGATGTTTAGCAGTATTACGCAAACGCATCTTGCTATTAACTCGCATTATACCAATGCAAAACGTGTAGAAATAAGCGCAGATGAAACGCTAAATTACGTGATTGATGGCGAGGTTAAATCTGCAGATAAAGTGGTGGTGAGCATTAACCCTGCGTCGCTAAATGTAATATGCCAAGAGCAAACACCTGATTAGAAAGGCGTATGTATTACGCCATTGCTATTTTTGAGCCTTTTATTTTTTAATAGAAGGCCATACAAAACCTGATGTATCAGGTTGTGAGGATTCTGACTGCTTAGTCGGTTTATTTCTAGGCTTATGTAACGGCTTGTTATTAATGGTATGGATATAAAGCGCTTCTACTTTATCTCTTGCCCAAGGCGTTTTACGTAAAAATTTTAAGCTTGATTTTATACTTGGCGAATCTGTAAAACATTTGATATTTACTTGTTCGCCCATTGCTTTGAAGCCCAAACGTTGTTCTAGTTCAACAAGGATTTGCTCTAAAGTTACCCCATGAAGCGGGTTTTTTGGTTGATTATTCATAGTCACACTGCTTTTTTAAACTGCCTGTATTGTAACGTATCCTACCGCATCTTAATAGTTTGGAGATGGCTGGCAAATCCCAGATTGTTAATCTTGATTAATTTACAGTAATAGTAGAAGGCTTCTTGGGATAAATAAGGTTACCTTGTTTATCGAGTTTTAGCCAAATTAACTGACTGTTGTTATGTTGGGGGTATTTAGCAGCACAAATAAGCGTAACAGAATGAACTTGCAGTATGGCACCTTCGCTATAGCGTTTATTATCATACCAGCACTCAGTGTTAGTGTTTATAAGCTGGGTAGCATCAACAATAGGAAGCGTTTTTGTTGTGTTAGCGTAGCTTAAAGCTGAAAAACACAAGCATAAAACAGCAATAATAAAAGTAAAATAATAACGCATGAATAACCTCAAGGTGTTTAAAATAACTACACTTAGCAAAAAAACATGCTAGGGTAAGTAAGACAACTTCAGTAAAACACAGAACAATAAAAAGGTGAACACATATGCTATTTAATCAAACGATGATTGACGAATTTACACTACTTGCCAAATTCCCACGCGAAAGCAAAATGCAGGGCATTAAACTCCATTCAGATGCTGAACCCGCTTTACTGAGTGCAGCACAACGTTTGTTTGATAAAGGAGTTATTGATAGCCCAGATGGCGGTTATTTAACTGATCTGGGCTTAGACTTAATTGAGCACGTCACTGTAATACACAGTGCGTTAAAAAGTTAGTTTGCGTCGGGTTGATTTTCTGGGGCTGCATCAATAAAGGCGGCCAATTCATTACAACGCTGATAAACGGCTGCTATTTTAGGGTAGGCAGCCATATCTACTTTAAAGCGAATGGCATTAAATACCTGTGGCACTAAACATACATCGGCTAAGCTTGGCGAGTCGCCTGCGCAAAATGTATTTTTGCTATCGAGCATTTGTTCAATTTTTTCAAAACCAACTTCAACCCAGTGTCGGTACCACTTATTTTTTGCTTCATCATCAACATTAAGTTCACTACTTAAATATTTAAGCACTCGCAAATTATCAATAGGATGGATATCACAGGCAATTGCGTAACTTAAATTGCGAATGTGTGCTTTTTGCCAAGCATTACCTTGCAGTAATGGTGTTTCAGGGTATTGCTCTTCAAGGTACTCTAAAATTGCTAGAGATTGACCTAATACGCCGTCTTCTGTTTCTAAAGCTGGTAACAGTCCTTGTGGGTTTTTTTGTAAGTAATCTGTGCTTTGCTGTTCTGATTTTAATAAGTTAACAGGTACCAATTGATGATCAATATTTTTTAGATTTAATGCGATTCGAACACGATACGCTGCAGATGAGCGAAAATAAGTATAAAGCTTCATAATCTAATTATCCTTGATTGCCATTAAAGTGTTTTTTGATTGTGCGCCAGCAGTCAGTGTAATTAGCTTGGCGCTCTTTACCTTCTAATGCGTATTTAGTCGGCGATATTACATAACGTGACTCAAACATAAACGCCAACGTATTATCGTAGCGTTGTGGCTCTAAATCGGCGTTTGACGCTTTTTCAAATACGTCTGCTTCAGGACCATGCGGCGACATACAGTTATGTAAGCTCATGCCACCTGGCACAAAGCCATGCTCTTTTGCATCATATACCCCTTCTATTAAGCCCATAAACTCACTCATAATATTACGGTGATAGTAAGGCGGGCGGAAGGTGTTTTCAGCCACCATCCAACGCGGTGGGAAAATAGCAAAATCGATATTCGCAACGCCCTCAGTACCCGATGGTGAAGTGAGTACGGTAAAAATTGAAGGGTCGGGGTGATCAAAGCTAACGGTATTCATGACATTAAAGCGAGCTAAGTCGTATTTATAAGGCGCACTGTTGCCTGTCCAAGCAACAACATCAAGGGGAGAGTGACCAATATCACAACGGAACATATTGCCATTAAATTTAGCAATTAGTTCGAAATCACCTTCAATATCTTCAAAAGCCGCTACTGGATATTGAAAGTCACGATCATTCGCATAACCGTTGGCGCCCACAGGGCCACGCTCAGCAAGGACATAGGCATGGCCGTAGTTTTCACAAATATAGCCACGCGCAGTATCGGTTAGTAACATTACTTGAAATTTAATACCACGCGGAATAACGGCAATTTCGCCTGCTTTAATAGTTAAATGCCCAAGTTCTGTTTTAAGTAGTAGTTCACCTTGTTGCGGTACAAATAACATTTCGCCATCGGCGTTATAAAAAAAGCGCTTGTCCATTGATTTATTGGCAACATAAACATGAATACCAATACCGGCTTGCCCATTGGCGCTGCCATTTGCAGCCATAGTGATTAAGCCATCGATAAAGTCAATGGGTTCTGCTGGTATATCAATGGGATCCCAACGCAGCATGGTTGGTGGAGTCGGTACTTCAGTAATGGGAGCGGTTCTAATTAAGCCATTGTCTATGGCTGTATAATCGCCCTGCACAACCGATGGGCGAATACGATACATCCAAGTGCGGCGGTTATCAGCGCGCGGAGCGGTAAATGCAGTGGTACTGAATTGCTCCGCGTATAAATCATATTTTACTTTTTGCGGACTGAATTGCCCAATCGGTAATGCACCAGGCAGCGCTTCGGTTTCAAATTCATTGCCAAAGCCGGTCATGTAGTTTAATTGTGTCGCCATTACAGACTCCTGTGAAAGTGGGGGAGTGTTATATTTTTGTTATTTACGCTAAGATACTCTCAAGTGAGACTAATATCAAATGCACTGATTACGACCGTTGTAAATAAAAGTGAACAGATAAAAGTCGTGTGTAAATAAATAAGTGATTCAACATGAAAATAGATTTAACGACATTTTTGCCCTATCAATTAACGCACTTAGCAACACAGGTAAGTAACGATTTTTCGAGCATTTATAAAAAAGAGTTTGATTTAACAATTCCGCAGTGGCGAATAATGGCTAATTTAGCGCAATTAGGCCAAAGCACAGCAAAGCAGTTATGTACTCAAGCAGATATGGATAAGTCGACAGTATCAAGAGCGGTAAAAGCGCTAATAGATGAAGGGCTTATTTATAGCGAGTTAAATAAGCATGATAAGCGCGCTGCATTTTTGATGTTAAGTGATAAGGGTATGGCTTTGTATAAAAAAATAACACCACAAGCATTGCAATGGGAACAAGCATTATTAAGCTGCTTGTCGGATGATGAACAACGCCAGTTAATCGCTATTTTTGATAAATTAAAAAATAAATTACAGGCATAAAAAAGCCCACAAAGTGGGCTTTTAAATAGACTAATTTAATTACTCAAATTAGAAAGTGTAACGAACACCTACACGCATTTCCCATAAAGAGGCATCGCGTTGTACAGATTGCTCAGCACTACGTGCACTGAAGTCTGAGTAAACGTATTGACCTTGATCATTTACGTCAACTTTAAGCATTCTATTACCAACGAAAGAGCCTTTTCTTAATACACCCCAGTCATCGTTTAACATATTCGTTAAGTTATCGATTACGAAGAATGCTTCACCTTTATGGCCATCCATAAAGCCAGGTAACTCTTGAGTAATTTTAAAGTTAAATTTAACGAACCAATCAGAGTTCTGTTGGTTACGACCAGTGATTTCACCACGTTTAAGACCTTCAGATGCAATAAAGTCGTTAAACTCATTGATTTCATCAGCACTCATGTTGTAAACAACATTAGGGTCGTTTTCAAGTGGTACATACAATAATTGACGCGAGCGATTAGAGTTTGCGTCACCAAATTTGCTATCACTTCCGTTGAATGTAAAGCTATATGGTAAACCTTTGTATGCTTCACCAAATAGGTTGAAGCGAGTGTCATAACCATCAAAGAACTCGTGCTTATAACCTAGGTTTAATGTAAAGCGATGTGGGATTTCGTAATCAGATGATGCTACACCAGGATTACCCGGGTTTGATGTTGCTAGGTTACCGTAGTTTGAGCTGGCTACAGAACTAGTCATTGGGTTTACATCATCTGCATCGGTATAAGCGTAAGAGAACTGCATACTTATGCCGTTATCGAATGCTTTGCTTACTGCAGCTGAAATAATTGATGATGAACCGCTATCACCGTTAACATTAGTCAATAATAGCTCGCCATTACGACCTTCAATTGATTCATACAAAGGACGACCGTCAAAACTTACTTCACCAGCAGAGCGAAGTGCGATATCTCGTAATGTCGCTGCATCGCGCTTATCAGTGTAAAGGTAATCTAGAGCAATTACATAATCGTTTTCAGTTGTATATGTTGCACCTAATGAATATTTCCATTCTGATGGGATTTCAAAGTTAGGATCAACAGCATTCACTGTTCCGTCACCTGAACCGATTGGTGTGTTAGCGACTTTATCAAACTGAGATTTCGGAATATCAAAACCTGGGCCCGCACCCGTAACTGTAACATTTTCAGGAGCGAATAAATCCACACTACCAAATTGATGAGCACTGATATTAGTAATACCATCATTTGAGTAAGAGTTAGATAGCCATACATTTGGGTTACCGCCTGAGAACAAGCCAACCCCTGCACGCACTTCTAGTTCATCTGTTGCAAACCACTCAAAGCCTACACGTGGTTGAATTAGATCAATACCATCAAACGTTGACTGATTGCTAAAACCGTAACGATCAGTAAAATTTTGGTTGAAAGTAGGTTTATCATCGCTTGAATAACTATCGTAACGAAGACCGAATGTTAATGATGCATCGATATCTGAAAAACTGTATTCATCTTGTACATAGAATGTATTTTGTGAATAAGCGAAGCTAGCAGCCGCATCTGTTGGGTCATTTGTGCCTGCTGCATTATTATAATACACAGCACTTGCTATACCTTGCTCGTAATCATCGATAGATGCAAAGCGCCATTCACCTTCAGTGTGTTGTACGAATTGGTTAAATACTTCTAACTTTTCATACTCAAAACCAGCGGTAATAGTGTGCTGATCAAGGTAGTAAGTACCTGAAAATTTAGCTGTAGTAGTGTCGTAGTTTAAATCATTTGATTGACGAGAATCATCAGGACCAACGTACACAGTGGCAGCTGTAGTATTGATTTGGAACTCACCAAAGCCACTTGCCGCGTCTAAAGATTCAACACGAGCGTCAAGCTCTGATTTACCTAGGCGAACTTCAGTTGAAAAATCGTCATTCCAATCAGAGTAAAGTGATGCAACGATTGAAGTAAACTCAGCACCTTGCTCATAAAAGTGGCTGTCAAATGCTAGCTCATCACCATCAGCATCTGATTGCGATAAGGTAAAGCCATCATTGTAGTTATAAATTAGGTTAGCACGATGATCATCATTGATGTTCCAGTCTAGTTTTACTAAGATTTTTTCATCTTCTACTGGTGAGCTTGCTGGTGTTGCACCGGCTTCGTAACCATAAACATCACGTGTAATTTGTTTAATACGCTCGATGTCAGCTGACGATACTAACGATGAATAGTTAAACTGTTTAACACCTTCAAGTTTTTCGTAAGAAGTGAACAAGAAAAGTGTATCGTTGATTAGCGGTAAACCAACGTTAAAGCCATAACGTTTTTCACTGTAATCACCGTTATCAACGTCATCACCTTCAATCTTATCGCCTTTCATTGAATCGTTAGTGTAATCGTAGAATACACCACCGTGAATGTCGTTGCCGCCAGATTTAGTAACCGCATTAATGTTACATGATGTGAAACCACCATATTGAACATCAAATGGTGCTAATTCTACTGCTACTTGCTCGATTGAATCAAAAGAGAACGGAGCGCGAATAGTAGGATAACCGTTTGAGCTTAAGCCAAAGTTATCGTTCATGCGAACGCCATCAAGGGTTAAGCTGTTAAAGCGTGGGTTACCACCACCACAGTTGATTGAACCACGGCTATCATCAATAGCAACACGAGGGTCAATACGAATAATATCTTTTAAATCACGGTTAATAGCTGGTTGATTTTCAAGATCGCTTAACGTGAATGTTGAAGCAGGACCCGTACCACCAGACATAGTGCTGATTGGTCGGCCAGTTACTACAATTTGCTCAATATCAGAGATATTTTCAAGTGAAGTATTAACAGGGTAGTCGCTACCAATGTTCAAGATAATATTATTGAACTCTTGATCTGCATAAGTGTCAGAATCTACAACTACTTTATATGGACCACCAACACGAAGGCCTTTTGCTGTGAAGTAACCAGCGTCGTTAGTCTCAGTTGTTTTAACTGAGCCTGAAGGAACGTGTAGGATAGTAATTTTAGTTCCTGCAGCAGGGTTACCGTTAGGACCCTTTATTTGACCTTTAATTGCTGAGGTTGTTTCGTTTGCAATTGCAGCACCACTCACACCAACACATGCCGCTATAGCAAGTGATAGAGCCGTTTTGCGAAGTTGAATTTTCATTTTATTTTCCCGTGTAGTTAAATAAACTTTTAATAGCTTTTTTATTTTAATTTTGGATTAGGAAACTGAGTAACACACCTAACCCAAAATGTTTACATAGTGTACCTCATTTGATTGTTACAAATAAAATACAACTGTAACTTTTTTATTATAAAACACTTTTCATGCGAACTTTAGCGTTTTATTAATGTTTCAATATTTTACTGTGCAGATAGTAAGTAGTTTTTATGACAAACAGATGAAAAGTGACTTTTTCAAAAAAAAAGCCATTACATAAATGTAATGGCTTTTTAATATTTATAAATTTTTGCAGTGCAAGTTATAGATTAAAACTTATAGCTAACACCGATTTTAGCTTGCCAAGCAGATGAGCTACTAATTCGCGAGTAGTTCCTTACATCAGCACCGCCATAGGTATTATCAAGTTTATATCTACCTTGGTCGTCAAGCCCACCAAAATCATAAATTGTTTGATTTGAATAGCTTAGACTTTTCTCGATGCCCCAGTCACTATTTAAAAGGTTAGCGAAGTTATCAATCATAAAGTACACCTCACCACTATGACCTTGAGCAAAACCAGGAATTTCCTGCTTTATACTTACATCCATGGTTGTAACCCATGGTTGTGTAGCTGTGTTTTTAGCTAAAATACCGCCACGTTGAGAAATACCAGCACTTTGCAGTAGAGGCTCTAACTCAGCCCAAGAAATTTTTGACTCGCCCCAGTTTACATTTGGATCGTTAGCACCGGTTGGTATGTAAGGTAAGTAAGCACCGTTTGTAAACAGTGAACTAGTATCCCCTAAATGACCATCTTTATACATTCCCATTGTGTAGCTGAATGGACGACCAGAGCGACGTTCAAAGTAGACGTTAAATTTAGTCGCATAACCACTAAACAACTCAGCGGTATAACCTAGGTTAACTTTAAAGCTATGCTCTATTTCATAAAACCCGCGAGCAGCAATATCTTCATTGCGGTTTACAGTGATATTGTGTTTATAGTTACCCTCTGCCTGTGATGCCGAACCAGCTGAGGACTCTTTAACATCTTGATGCGCATAACTTGCAGAAATAAATAAACCATTATCCCACTCTTTGGCAATGCCCGTTGATAAGATGATTGAACGACCATCATCAGATGAGTTCGTCATTTCAATATCAACGTTATCAGTAAGTGAACCTGAATATATAGTTTGATTAATAACGCGTTCACCATCAGCAGCTAAGCCAACAGGTGTAATTGAAGAATTGTGCCATACGGCTTCATTTTCTTTTTTATGGTACGCGATTTCGGCTTGCCACTTAAAGCCGTCGCCGAATAGCTCAGAGTCAAAATCATACTCAAAACCAACTTGGGTACGAATACTTGAAGGAAGTTTAAAATCTGGGTCTATATATGCAACACTACCAGCGCCTTGCTGCAAAGAGTTTTTAATTTCATCAGGCACTTGGGTAATATCAGCAGTGTTATTAGCGTAGTAATCATTTATTACATCATTAGGTGCCGATACAAGCGTGATGCCATCACTTTGGAATGAGTTATTATACCAAACATTAGGAATGCCGCCTTGGAAACGACCGATACCACCGCTAATTGTAAGCGCTTCTGTCGCATAATATTTAAAGCCAATACGTGGTAAAATGATATCTAAGCTGTCAAGATTTTCTTGATTGGTGAACCCATAAGTATTGGCAAAATTTTCGTTTAGAGTAGGTTTGTCATCTGATGATAAACGTTCATAACGAACACCCGCAGTAACCTCTAAGTCGTCACCAACATAGAAAGTATCTTCAATGTAAAGTGCAAGTTGATTACGTCTTACATCATAAGCGGTATCAGCCGAATTATTCGTGTAGGCATTTTGATAAGAGAAATCATAAAAGCCTACATTGCGGTTCGCAAAGTCTTCTAAGCTATCAAACTTCCATGAGCCCAATGAGTTTTGAGCAAATAAATTGTATAAACGAAGTGACTCGTACTGAGCTCCAAAATTTATTTCATGCTCATCAGTTAAGTAAGTAGCATCGAATGTTAATGTTAAATTTTGTGTTTCAGAGCGATTTGCATGGCGGTATTGATCTGTACCAAAGCTGTAAGATGGGCCATTACGTCCATCTTCGTCTACCGATATACTTCCTAATTTAGAACGTGTCGCGCTGTCTGAAATGACATCTTTATAAGAAATACCAATTTCAGTTGAAAAGTCTTCAGTCCAATCTGAGTAGAGTTTAGTGGCAAAATTATTGAACTTAGTAACATACGCATAAGTATTTGACTGAAGAACGATGTTATCACCACCGTAGCTTGAATTACGCTCATCTTGATCGTCTTGCCATTGGTAAGTAAAATCTAGGCGATGATCATCACTTGCATTCCAGCTAAGCTTAACTAATAAGTTTTTATTTGTATCTTCTGGAGCACCCGCTAGTGAATCAGTGAGTCCGTACTCATCATTTAAGATTGAAATGAAACGGTTGTAATTAGCTTCAGTGGTATTAAATTCATTTGCAGCACCTGATCCGCTAAAACCATAATCAAGATCCGATTCACTTGACCATTCTGCATAGTTTACAAAATAAAACAGCTCATCTTCTATTAGTGCTCCACCAACATTAAAGCCAAACCTTTCTTCTGTTTGAATAGGCTCTACTTTATTAGTAGAAAAAGTTTTTTGACCAATCGCATCTAGGTCATCTTCTTCAACGATATTAAGAAGATCTCCTGATATATCAGGGGTAGATATTTCATAAAAGCCAGAAAATTTAAACTCATTTGTACCAGACTTTGTTACCGCATTAATAGTACCGCCACCAAAGTTTCCTTTAGAAGCCGAAAAAGGCGAAACATCTACAGATACTTGTTCAATCGCATCTAGTGCTACAGGGGGTTGTGAGGTTGGGTAGCCACCAAAATTTAAACCAAAGTCATCATTTTGGCCAATGCCATCTACAGTTAAACCATTCGTGCGTGGGTTACTACCGGCAAAAGTTAGTTGACCGCTACCATTAATACTTGCAAGTGGGTTTAAACGCGCAATGTCTTTAATGTCACGATTAAAGCTAGGCATGTTATTAATGGTATCTTCACCAAACGTACTGCTAGAACCACCTGATTGTTGGATGATTTTATATCCAGAGACTTCAATCTTTTCAATATTTAGTGGTGCTAATTGCGACTTCAAGCGATAAGTTTCACCAAGGTTTAAAAAGATGTTTTCAACGGTGGTGTCGTTAAATGTATCAGAGTCGATAATCACCATGTATGGTCCACCAACACGTAAACCATTGGCTATAAAAGTACCACTTTCATTGGTTGTTAACTCACTGATTGTGCCAGTAGGTTGATGAACAACCTTAATTTTAACGTTTGCAGCGTTCGCACCTGAAGGTGTGGTGATTTTACCACGCATTGCAGATGAAGTGTCAGCAGCCATAGCGCTTGTTGAAACTCCTAGAGCAAGAATTACTGCCCCAGTTAATTTCGAAAGGCGAAGCTTTGTCATAGTGTTGATTTCCCGTTTAGGTTATTTAAGTTAGAAACTGAATTTATTTTGTTGCTTTTAGTGTTAAAGCTTTTTGTGAACGTTTACTCGCTGGATCAAATAATGTATTTAACAATCCAGCCAAGCGAATGCCCGCTTGTTGTAAGCGCGTTTTTACAATAGGGGTGTGGTTATAAATATAGTCGTAGCTAATATTTTCTTCTGTTGATTTATAGATTTGTAAAGCAAGGTTGTGTGACTCTTCAAGCCAGCTTGTTGGGGTACTGTTTAAATACTCGTTAATTAACTCGCTGTTATTAGTATCTATAAATTGAGCGTATTCAGTAAAAGATAAATTTTCATTTTCTACCAGCTTAGTATCCCATAAGCTATGAAGATTGGTTTGTTGGTTAAAGAAAGAAACCTTAATGCGATTCCCGCCTCTATCTTCAGCTCTACCTGCATGAAATGGTTGATGGCTGTCGCCGACTAAGTGCACTAAAAAACGCAAACTAAACTGTTTTGCTGCAAGGCTTGATTTATCATCCTTCAATATTTTAATTGAATAGTGAATGCCTTCTAATATGTTTGTTACTGATTCTTTATGTTCAGTGTGTTCGTGGTTAAAGCTAAATTTTGCATTGTCATCTGCATTAATATAGTGCCAGCGAGATGATTTTTTTTGCCAAAAATCACCCGGCGCAGAGCGCATTTCATCTGGCCATGTTGAAATTTGTGCTAAAGATTCACCATTGAGATAAGGAATAAGTGCGGCCTTGGTGGTTTCACTTACATGAGCCTCTGCAATTTTACCAACAACGCGGTGGCCGTTTTGCCCCCATGCATTACAGTCTGTGCTTGCAAATATTGCACTAATTAAAAGTGTTAATGAAAGCGAATGTTTTACATTTATCTGCATCGAGGCATCCTAGTAAGTGTGAAATTTAATTTATAAAACCTTATAAGGTCAATTGTCCGTATTTTTTATGTTGATAGAAAGGACTCAATAAAATTCATATTTTCTTATTTAAAGTTGTTTTTTATCAATGCCTTATGTTTGATAGGTAAAATTACCTATTGTAATAAGTAATTAAAATTGTTCAAATGTATTATAACTTCATTTTAGATCGGTGTTTTTTGGATATTAAAAAGTTAATGTTGCATAAAACAGCAATTGTTACATTTATGTTTATAGTGTTGTTGCTTAGTTGGTTTGCTGGTCAAATGGCTGTAGATGAAAAAGAAATAGCTTTCCCAGTGATGATAGAAACATCAACGACATGTCAAACCACGGCAACGGCTAATCAAAATCAGCTAATAGTATTTACACCCTCAAAGTATGTTGCTCAATTGCTCACTAAAAACTTGTGTGATGATAAAGTTGTGGCAAAGCAATATGGGTCTGTTATTGGCTATTGGGGCTACAGAACCGTAGATAGCTTAGAGTTTGTTGGTAAAGGCATTGCGGATTTAATTTTAGCTAAAAATAATATTATGGAAGCGTTTAGAGCCGAGACTACTTACAATTATCAGCCAGTGGTCGGCTTTTCAGATTACACCGCGTTTTTTATATCTTCAAAAGAGAAGCCTCTGATCACTAAACAGTATTTTTTAGACAAAAAAATAGGCCTGCTAGATTATCCAACTAGCCGATCTGGACATATTTTGCCAAAACAAACGTTTAAGCAATTAGGACTTAATATTGCTCAACTAAAAATAACCTATGCCAGCTCACATAATGAATTGCGGGAATTACTGGCGAACGGGCAGGTTGACCTGATTGCCTCTTTTTGGAGAGAAAATGATAGTAAGCGCTTCTCAAAGAATTATATTACGCCCATAAGCAGTAATGTTGCAGGTACTCGTTGGTACTTAAAAATGCAGCATAACAATACCGATTTGCTCTGCGCTGTACAATCTCACTTATTGAGTATGTCTAAAGAACAATCGTTTCAATACTATCAAGATGTTGAGCCATATTGGCAATGCAATAATTACCCCGTTACCTTTATAGGGGAGTCGTAATGAGAAAGCTTGTATCGTCATTAGGTGTTTTTATATTATTCATTGTATTTTCATTGGTGTTTTATATTTCAACAACACATAAGCAGCAACAGGTAAACAAGTTACAAATAGCTCAAATAGAAAAACAAATCGCTTTAGACTTACCTCTGCTCGATTTATCAAATGAGCTTCTTAAACATTCTGGTAATAAAGTTGCAATACAACATTACATACAAACAGTAAATACTCATATCCAAGGCACGGGTATAGAGGTAATTTCGATAGTGCCAGAGCACGAGTTTATTTCATCCTTAAAAACCGATGAGTTTATTCGAAAACTAAATAGCAATAATAGTGTAGTTTTTATAGCTTTATCCTTAAAGCAGCCTCATTTTTCGTATACAAGAGTGACCGTTTATATACTGCTTGTTGTTGTCAGTGCATTATTTATGGTCATGATAAAACAGGCTGAAATTTATCAAAGAAATAAAAAACTCATTACTGAGCAGGAGCCAAGTACACTAGAATCAAAGCCATTAATACTCGTGATTAATTTAAAAAGTAAAACTTTATCCAGTAGTTATTATCCCGAGCAAGAAGTGGCGTTAGCAAATAAGCCGTTGTGTTTTTATCTAGCGCTTGTTGAGTTTTGTACTAATAATCCAGAGATTAAACTTAACCATAATAAAAATGTACCCGAGGAGCTGTTAGAACTTGCAAATAAGTACTTTTATCGGTTAGTTGAACTCGGGCATACCATCAGAAAACGACCAAACTTTAATAACAGTTTAGAAAAAACCCTGAGTGAAATTCGTGCGGCGTTAGATGATGTATTGAATGATTGCCTAGAGCAGAAGGAGCTGTATTATCCGCCAAAGGCATTTGGAGAGGGCTCTCGATCACGGATGCATAGCTATGGCTTAGTAAATGTTAACCAAGGGAATATAGAGATAATAGGGAAGTAATTTCGAATTAACTGCTTAGGGTAATGATTTAAGTGAGCTTAAACCAGGGTCTGTTGAACTTTCAAGGTTAAATTTGCAG